>JAISTA010000086.1 GCA_031272845.1 Oscillospiraceae bacterium | reverse complement strand
CCTCGTCCCGCACGTTTGAAACCGCTTCGTTTCTTATGCAGCACGGGGCGAACACCGCCGAGGTCAAGGAATTTTTGCAGTCGGACTACAGAACGGCAATAGCGCGGTACGGCCTTGTCGCGAACGCGGAGACGATTGGCGGCGGAATCGCAATAGCCGTGACGGATGTGCCGATGACGCGCGTTGTTATCGCGCAGGCGTCTGACGAGATGCTGAACATTTCGGAGGTCAAGGCGAGCTTTGTAATCGCGCCGTGCCTTGATAATCCCGTGAAGCCGGAGCTGCGGGGCGCGACGGGAAACCTCGCAAAGCTCCTTGCCCCGAACAAAAAGGGGCTTGACCCGCGCGGCTTTGAAATTGCGGTTTCCGCAAGGTCCATTGGGGATTTGAATGTTCAGCTGTGCCTTGAAAAGCTGGGCGGCGGCGGAAACGCCGCAATCGCGGGCGCAATGCTTCAGGGAAGCACGGTTGAGGCTGTGCGCGGGCGGCTTATCGCCGTGATAAATGAGTATAGGGGCGCGGCGGAGGGCTAGCGCGGAGCGGACGCGTCAAAAAACAGGTGCTTGCGGCATTTCTATGCAGTTTAATTTAAGCGATAGCGGTTTTATAAAGTAAAAAAATAACGCAAAAGGAGGAAGCGGCGCAGGAGTGCGCCGCAGCGGAAAAATGAAGGTTATACTTACGGCAGATGTAAAGGGTCAGGGCAAAAAGGGCGAGGTTATCACCGTTTCAGACGGGTATGCGCGCAACTTCCTGTTCCCGAAAAAGCTTGCTCAGGAGGCGACGGCGCAGAGCCAGACCGAGCTTCGCCAGAAAAAAGAGGCGGAGGAGCGCCGCCGCGCAAAGGAAAAGGCCAATGCCGAGGAGATTTCGGCCAAGCTTCAGGGGCTTGTCGTCAAGATTCACGCAAAGGCCGGCGAGAACGGACGGCTTTTCGGCTCAGTCACAAACGCCGAAATTGCGGAGGAGCTGTTAAAGCAGCACGGGCTTGAAATTGAGAAGCACCAGATCACGCTAGACGAGAACATCAAGCTTTTCGGTACATATGAGGTCAAGGCGAAGCTCGGATATGAGGTTTCGGGAACGATAAACCTTGTTGTGACGGAGTAAGAAGCCCAGCAAAGCGCGCTATGCCTTGTGTTTGCGTGCAATCGGGCGAAAATATGTTGAAATACAGGCAAAGCCTCCGCTGACTCAGCGGGGGCTTTGCCTGTATTACGCTTGCGTTACGGTGTCTGATTATGTATATTTTTTTGGGTTTAAGAAAGAATAACTTTACAAATAACCATAACTGACCCTAATTCTAAGGAAAGCTATATGAAAAGATTATTCTCACTTCTGACTGCGGTTTTTCTGTCAGTATCCGCCGCGCTTTTGCCTGTGCTTCCGGCAAGCGCCGCCGACACGCAGATAAGCACGGCGGTACTGAACGTCCCGGCGATAACGACCTCCGCCAAGGCCTCGGCAATAATCGACCTTGACACGGGGAGCTTTATTTTCACGAAAAATGCGGATGAGCGCCTTGCAATCGCGAGCACGACTAAGATCATGACTGCGCTTTGCGTTATTGAGCGCGAAGCGGAGCTTTCTCGCATGGTGACGATTAAGCCTGAATGGGCGGGGATTGAAGGCTCCTCAATGTATCTAAAAGCGGGGGAAAAGGTCTCCGTTTCGGATATGCTGTACGGGCTTTTGCTTTGCTCCGGAAACGACGCGGCTGTCGCCCTTGCGGGCGCCACTGCGGGCAGCGTTCAGGAGTTCTGCGCCGTGATGAACGAAAAGGCGAAGTCTCTCGGCATGACGAACTCGCACTTTGCAAACCCGAACGGACTGCCGAACGACGAGCATTATTCCTCCGCGCGGGATATGGCGCTGCTTGCAAAAGCCGCGTTTGCAAACAAGAAATTCGTTGAAATCACGGGCACGGAAAAGATAACCACAGATACGCGCACGATGAAAAATCACAACAAGCTGCTCTGGAAGTATGAGGGCTGTATCGGCGGCAAGACCGGCTTCACAAACGCCGCCGGGCGCTGCCTAGTTTCCGCCGCTGAAAAGGACGGAATGCGCTTTGCCGTTGTGACGCTGAACTGCGCCGACGACTGGAACGAGCAGGCCAAGCTGTATGACTACGCGTTTTCGGGCTTCGGGCACCTTGAAATCACCAAGAAGACCGAAATAAACGTGAGCCTTCCCGTAATCGCGGGCAAGGAGGAGACCGCGGCTCTGCGTCCGCGCGGCAAAACGCTTGTAACTGTGCCGAAAAACGCGGGGTACAGGTTTGCCCTCGGCGTTCAGGATTTTGTTTACGCCCCTGTTATCAAAGGCAAAAGCGCGGGACAGCTCTACGTCACCGACGAGCGCGGCGGCGAGGTTTTTGCCGTTGTAGGCGTTGAATACGCGCAAAGCGTCGGCGTTAACACAAAGGCAAAAAAAGGCTTTCTTTTCGGTTTGTTTTAGCCGGCGGAGATTTATAATAGCAGTCAGGATGCCCGGAAATGTTTTGTCATAGCGTAACGTATCGGGCGGTTCGGCTGAAAATAAAGCTCCCGGCAAGGTATATCGCCCTGCCGGGAGTTTTCCGCGTTTTGAGCAAATGATGGGAGGTTTCTCGTCGCGGAGCTACAGCATACAGGCGCAGATCGCCTCCTCGGCGGACTGGCGGCGGCGTGAGCAGCTTTCGCAATAGGCAAAGGTATCTGCAATGCTGGGGTTTGAGGTTTCCGAAATCGCGGTTTCGCAGAGCGCCTGAAGAGCCTCCTCTGTCGCGATCAGGCGGCGCATTGTATCTGTGCCGCAGCCGCAGGGAACGCCGTATATCGGCGGGCTGTAAAGCGTGCCCGTCTGGATATAGATCTGGGTGCGCAGCCGGGCAAGACTTGCCTCGCAGGAGGCATACAGAGTGCGGCAGCAGCGGCGCAGCGCGCCCTTTGTCGTTCTGGCCATACAGCAGCACAGCGAGGCGCATTCCGCCGCAAGCTCTGCCGCCTCCTCAAGATTATTCAGATCGGTATCGGTTATAGTCGTCGCAAACTGCTGCGTGAATTTCGTGGAGGACGGCGCGGCTGTGCCGAGGACGGCGGGCGCTGCAGTTACAACGGGCGCCGCCGCCGTGCCAGTCACGGCGGGAAGCCCCGCGACGATCCCTGTCGCAGCCGGAAGTCCGGCGACTGTTCCCGTGCCGTAGGTGACGGACGTTCCGGCAGAGGCCGTGCCGTTTTTCGTGGCCGTGCCCGTTGCGGTTACGCGCTCCCAAACGCCGGGAAAGGCGGAAAGCCCCGCGTCTGCCGTGCCGGCGGCGGCTTCGGCCTGCGCCTGTGCAGTAGGTTGAATTATATCGGTAATCGGAGCAGGCTCCAATATCGGGGCCTTGTAAGAATCTGACATTTTATGTACCTCACATATAAACGTATAAAGTCTTTTGGGAATGCTGTTTGTGCAGTTTATGCCTCCGGAAAAAATATTGTGTCTGTAATAAAAAAACACTTGACATTAGCATAGTTCAAGGATTTATATTAAGCAACGCCGCTAAGCTTTGCGGACTGACGGCGGCGATCCGCAAAATTTACGCGCTTTTGCCTGACGCGCTCAGCCGCGCAGACGAAACCAGACAAAGAAAAGCCTTTAGGGGGCAGTAAGCTATGCAATTTGACTATCACTATTTACTTGACCTTGCAATTATACTTTTAACGACAAAGATTTTCGGACTGATAACGCGCCGTTTACATATGCCGCAGGTTGTCGGCGCGCTTATCGCGGGTATTGTTTTCGGGCCGCTGCTGCTCAATGTCTTGACGCAAACAGTGTTTATAAAGCAGCTCTCGGAGCTCGGCGTTATTATGATAATGTTCACGGCGGGCCTTTCGACCAACCTGAATGAGCTGCGCCAAACGGGAAAGGCGGGGCTTGTGGTTGCGTTAATCGGCGTTGTTGTGCCTCTTGCCGGAGGGATGGGGGTCGGCTTCATCTTTAATCACGACAGTCCGAAGGCGCTTATGGAAAACATTTTCCTCGGCACGGTTTTAACCGCGACCTCAGTTTCAATAACGGTTGAGACGCTCAAGGAAATGGGAAAGCTCAACACAAAGGTCGGCTCGACGATCCTTGCCGCCGCGCTGATAGACGATGTTTTGGGTCTGATCTGTCTTACAGTTGTATCGAGCTTTTCGGGAGACGCCGCTGCCGCCGCCAACGCCAACGTCGTGATAGTTCTGCTGAAGATACTCGCCTTTTTCGTGCTGGCGATCGGGTTTGGATTTATCGCGATCAAAGGGCTCAACTGGTACGCCGTCAAGCTCGGACGCTCGAATTTGCAGCGTTTTCACCTGTTCGCGTTCATCATATGCCTGCTTATGGCCTTTGCGGCGGAGCACTTCTTTGGTGTTGCGGACATTATCGGAGCGTTTGCCGCCGGGCTCATCATCGGAAACACGCTCGGCGCGCCGTATATGGAGCAGCGCTTTCACCCGCTGTCATATTTGCTGCTGACGCCTGTGTTTTTCGCGAGCCTCGGCCTGTCGATACAGCGGACTACGATGAATTTACAGCTGATTTTGTTTACTGTCGCGCTGCTCGCCATGGCCGTTTTGTCTAAGCTCGTCGGCTGCGGTGTCGGGGCCAAGCTTTGCGGAATGACGAAAAAAGAGAGCATACAGGTCGGCTTCGGCATGGTTTGCCGCGGCGAGGTCGCGCTGATTGTCGCAAACAAGGGGATGGCGGCGGGTGTTGTTCCGCCGGAGTTTTTCGGGCCGATAATCGTTCTTGTGGTGTTCTGCTCGGTGGTCACGCCGATACTGCTGAAGATGTCGTTTAAGGGCGCGGAGACGCTGCCGGAGGTTCGGGAATAGTGCGGGGGCTTTAGGGAGATGCAAAAAAATCGCGGTGAGGGTTCACCGCGATTTTTTTGTTTTTTGGGGGGGAAGGGTGCGGGTGTTGGGTGGTTGCTTTGGGGTTGCGGCGGTGTGGGTGTGCTTTTAGACAGAAAACTCACGGCGGGAACGAAAAGTTCTCTGTTTGGGGCGGGTACGGTGTTTGGAATTGGGATTTTGCTGCTCTTCGGTTCACTGCTGGAACGCCTACGCGGCGGGCGGTTACTTTTTCCGCTTCGCC
>JAISTA010000082.1 GCA_031272845.1 Oscillospiraceae bacterium | reverse complement strand
GCATAAACCGCGCCGTATCGGGTATCTCCGCCTTGTCGATTACAATTTGCAGGTGCGGCAGCGTCGTCCCGTCGTTTATCTCGAGAAAAGCGACGTTTTTCGAGTCGCGAGAGGTGCGGACCCAGCCGCAAACGGTGACCTCACGCCCGACGAAGTCCGCCTTGCGCTTTAGAATATCTATAATATCCGTGTGCTTCACTGTTTTGCCGCCCTCCTTGACTATAAGCTGACTATAGTTTATCCGATAATGCGGAGAATTTCCTGTTCCGCTTTTTGCGCGTCCGCACGCCCTTTTGTTTCACGCATAACAAAGCCGACGATTGCCTTTAGCGCCTTTTCCCTGCCGGATTTGTAATCCGCGACGGATTTTGCGTTTTCCTCAACGGCGCGGCGGCATAGCTCCGACAGCTCCCCGTCTCCGAACACCTGAGTGTCCTCCTCTGTTATAAAGGCGGACGCGGGCTTTTGCTCCTGCGCCATCTGTGCGTAAACGCGCTTTACGGTCGCGCGGTTAATCTTGCCGGACTCCGAAAGCCCAAGCAGCTCGTTCAGGTTTTGTGCCGAAACCGAGGGATTCCAATGCTCGCGCTCACTTTCCGTCGTGATTTCGGAGAACATCGTTGTGATGATAAAGCTCGCGGCCGTTTTCGGAGAAAGCCCGGCCTGCGCCGTCTCGAAATACTCTGACACCGCGCGGTATTTTGTCAGCAGCTTCGCGTCCGCCGCGCTTATGCCGAGATCATCTGTGTACCGCCGCAGCTTTGCCGCAGGCAGCTCCGGCAGAGCGCCGCGAATCGCGGCAATTTCCTCCTCGGAAAGCCGCACTGCGATTATATCTGGCTCCGGGAAATACCGGTAATCGTCTGAATTTTCCTTGCTGCGCAGACTGCTTGTTTCGCCTGTTTCGGCGGAAAAGCCGCGCGTTTCCTGTATGACGACACCGCCCGCGTCAAGGATTTCGGCCTGACGCGCGTATTCGTACTCTATCGCGGCGGCGATTGCCGTAAACGAGTTGAGGTTTTTTGTTTCGGAGCGCGTGCCGAATTCCTTTGCGCCCGGCAGACGCAGAGAAAGGTTCACGTCGCACCGCATACTGCCCTCCTGCATACGGCAGTCCGAAACTCCGATTGCGCGAAGCGTCGTTTGCAGGTGCTCCATATACTCAAGAACCTCGTCAGTCCCGCGCAAATCCGGTTCGGAGACAATCTCGATGAGCGGCACGCCTCCTCGGTTGTAGTCTATCATCTCGCCGCGGCTTGTGTGGACGAGCTTTCCCGCGTCCTCCTCGATATGGATACGCGTGAGGTTAATTCGTCTTCCGTTTGACAGGTCAACATACCCGCCGAGACAAAGCGGCAGGTCGAACTGCGACACCTGATATGCCTTCGGCAGGTCGGGATACACATAGTGCTTACGCGCCATAACGCTACGCGTCTGCACATCGCAGCTCAGCGCCGCCCCGGCGCGCGCCGCGTAGCGCACGGCCTCTTTATTCAGCACGGGGAGCGTTCCCGGCATACCTGTGCATATCGGGCAGCAGTGCGTGTTGGGTTCTCCGCCGAACTGCGTCGTGCAGCCGCAGAAGATTTTGGTTTTTGTGCTGAGCTCAACGTGGGTTTCAAGCCCGATTACCATTTCGTATTTCACAGTGAAACACCTCCGTTTGACGGCCGCAAAAATTCCGCAGCCGTCGCGTTTTCAAAGGCAAGCGCGGCGTTCAGAATCGTTTGCTCGTCGAACTTGCGCCCGATAAGCTGCGCGCCGATTGGCAGACCGTCCGCGTCAAAGCCACAGGGGAACGAAATTGCGGGTACGCCCGCGATGTTTATCGGCACGGTGCAAATATCTGTCATATACACCTCGACAGGAGAAAGCTGCGCGTCAAACCGCAGCGCGGTGCTCGGTGTTGTCGGCGTGAGCAGGCAGTCAACAGCGCCGAACAGCTTTTCAAAGTCGTTTGAGATTGCGCGGCGAAGCTGCTGCGCCTTGTTATAAAATGCGTCGTAATACCCGCTGGATAAAACGTATGTTCCGAGCAGAATCCTGCGCTTAACCTCCGCGCCGAAGCCCTCGCTGCGCGTTTTGCATATGAAATCCTCAAGGTCGCGGAACTCCTCCGCACGGTGCCCGAAGCGCAGTCCGTCGTACCGCCCGAGATTGCTCGAGGCCTCCGCGCAGGCAAGAATGTAATACGTCGGCAGACCGTAGGAAACCATCGGAAAGCTCACGTCCGCAAGCACCGCGCCCTGCTTTTCAAGCGTCTTTGCCGAAGCCATAACGCTTTCTTCAATCTCAGGCGGCAGGTTCTCGAAAAACTCGCGCGCAATGCCGATACGCAGACCATGCACGTCACCTGTTAGCCTGTCCGCAGTTTTTGCTGTCCCGCGCGAGGTCATATCGCGGCTGTCTTTGTCGCTTATTGCGTCGAGAACAATCGCCGCGTCGCGCACATTTGCCGTGAGCGGCCCGATCTGGTCGAGCGACGAGGCAAAGGCAATCAGCCCGTACCGGCTTACAGCGCCGTAGGTGGGCTTCAGTCCGACAACTCCGCAGTAGGCGGCTGGCTGGCGGATACTGCCGCCCGTGTCCGACCCGATACCGTAAACGGCGGTGCCGCCCGCGACAGCCGCCGCGACTCCGCCCGAGCTTCCGCCCGGGACGCGGCTTTTGCCGCGCGGATTGAGCGGCGCTCCGAAATAGGAGGTCTTGTTTGTGCTGCCCATCGCAAACTCGTCCATATTGCCCTTGCCGACCATAACCGCGCCCTGAGACTGCAGAGCCTCCCAAACGGCCGCGTCGTAAAACGGAACGTAGTCCTCCAGCATTTTAGACGCGCAGGTTGTGCGCACCCCGGCCGTTGACACAAGATCCTTCATATTAAACGGCACACCCGCAAGCGGCGGAATTTCCGCGCCGCGCGCGATTTTAGCGTCTACCTCACGGGCGGCGGACATTGCCGCGTCACGCGTTATTGTAATGTAAGCTTTCATCTCCGGGTTATCCCGCTCCGCAGCGGAAACATACTGCTCGGCAAGCTCCGACGCCGACATTTTTTTGGAGACAAGCAGCTCGTGGATTTGTGTTATACTCGTCATTTCACAGCTCCCTTGACAGGCGCGACGAAAAATCCGCCGCCGCCGTCCGTAACGGCTTCGCCCGCGTTTACAAGAATCGTCCCGACCGGAACTGACGGCACAACGATATCCTCCCGCAGGGGGCTTTGATCGTCCGTTTCCGTGAGATTATATCCCGTGAGGTCGGCGGTTGACACCTCGTTTGCAAAATCTATAACGCTGCCCACATCGCGCGCCGTCTCGTCAAGGTCAATGCCGTCAAGCGATAGCTTTGACAGAGACGCGAGCTTTAACAGTCCGTCTGCCGTAATCATAATTTCTACCTCAGCTTAATGTGTACGTCGCGCAGCTGCGCCTCTGTTACGTCTCCCGGCGCGCCGAGCAATAAATCCTTTGCCTCGCCGGAGAGCGGGAACGCGATAACGTCCCGAATAGTATCTTCCCCGGCAAGGAGCATTACCATACGGTCAAGTCCCGGAGCCATACCGGCGTGCGGCGGCGCGCCGTACTGAAACGCGGTGTAAAGAGCCCCGAACCGCTGCTTCAGCTCCTCCTCGTCATACCCGGCAAGCTCAAACGCCCTTTTCATAATCTCCGGGTCGTGGTTTCGCACGGCTCCGGAGGACAGCTCGATTCCGTTAACGACAATGTCGTACTGGTAGGCCAGAATCTCCAGCGGGTCTTTGGTATTAAGCGCGTCAAGTCCGCCCTGCGGCATACTAAACGGGTTGTGCGTGAAGATAATTTCGCGCGTTTCGGCATCGCGTTCGTACATCGAAAAATCAACGATAAAGCAGAACTCAAACGCGTTTTCGTCAATCAGATTCAGCTCGCGCCCGAGCCAGGAGCGAATCTCGCCGGCGTATTTGTTGACGACGTCCGCGCCGTCGCACACGAAAAACACTGTCTGCTTGTCCGACATCGGCAGTGTATCTACAAGCCACCGCTTTTTCTCGTCCGACAAAAACTTTTCGATAGGCCCCTTAAATTCACCGTCAGAAAGCGTCAGATAGCCGAGTCCCTTCATTCCGATTGACTGGGCATATTTCAGCGATTCGTCAAAGAAACGCCGCGTTTTCTCGGAGCAGTCAGCCACGATTCCGCGAACGGGCTTGCCGCGAAAAGCCGCGAACTCGACGTCTGAGAAAAATTCCGTGAGGTCTGCTATAACAAGCGGGTTGCGCAGGTCGGGCTTATCCGTGCCGTATTTCAGCATAGACTCCGCGTAGGGAATCCGGACAAACGGGGCGGGGGAGACGCGTTTTCCGTCCGCGAACCTCGCGAACGTGTCTCCGACGACCTCCTCGGCAACGGCAAGAACGTCCTCCTGAGTGCAAAAGGACATCTCAAAATCCAGCTGATAAAATTCGCCGGGGCTGCGGTCTCCGCGGGAGTCCTCGTCGCGGAAGCAGGGCGCGATTTGATAGTATTTGTCAAACCCGGCGACCATCAGGAGCTGCTTAAACTGCTGCGGCGCCTGCGGCAGGGCATAGAAC
>JAISTA010000052.1 GCA_031272845.1 Oscillospiraceae bacterium | reverse complement strand
TTTGGATCTCTGAAATGAGTTTATGCAATACTGTATGCGGAATATGCGCGGCGCGGCTACTTTTTCACCTGCGTGCCGTTGTTGTCTATGTAGTAATCCGCGCCAATTTCGCCTTGGAGGATAATCTCAGACACGGGCACAATCGTGTAGCCGTTCTGGATAAGGTACTCTATGATACCCGGCAGAGCCTCCGGCGTGTGCAGCGCGGCGTTGTGGAACAGCACAATGCTGCCGGATTTGACCTTGCCCGTCACGCGTTTTGTTATCTCGGCGGCGGAAATTTCCTTCCAGTCCAGACTGTCCACGTCCCACTGGATTACGTTCATCCCCATTGCGCGTATCGCCTTGACTACATGGTCGTCATACTCGCCATAGGGCGCGCGAAACAGCGTCGGGCTTTTGCCTGTGACCTTGGAAATCGCGTTGTTCGCGGAGGTAAGGTTGCTGACAATCTCGTCCGCGTTCATTTTGTTCAGGTGCGGGTGGTCGTAGGAGTGGTTCATAATCTCGTGTCCCGCGTCCGACAGAGCCTTGACGCTCTCCGGATACTTTTCCGCCCACTGGCCTACGACAAAAAACGTTGCGTGGACCTTGTACTTCGCGAGAATGTCAATGAGCTGCTGCGTGTCCTCGTTGCCCCACGCCGCGTCAAACGTCAGGGAGACCATTTTGTTGTCCCGCTTTACGTTGTAAATCGGCAGCTCGCGCTGCGTCGCCGAAGCGCCGACAAACGCGGGTGCGGACACGACGTAGAATATCGCCGCAGCGCAAAGCAGAACGCCGAAAACAGCAAGCTTGCGGCGGCGGATTGTCAGGAGCAGCTGCCGTCCGCGCAGGGAGCGCAGGCGTGCCGTCTTGTTTTTTGCCCAGTGTATAACATTAAGGTGTCGTTTCATTGTAAGACCTCGATGTATAATCGTATACGTGATAATATGAAACGGGACGCGGAATTATTCCAGGTACAATAAAGGCGAGGCTCCGCGCGCGGGGCCTCGCCTTTATTGTGTGTGTGGCTACTTGTTGATTCGGCGGATTGACTCTACCGGGTCTGCCTTTGCCGCGCGGTATATCGGGATTATTCCGGCGACGGCTGTGATTAGCACGGACGCGATAAAGCCTACAACTGCCGAGAGAACGTCCACCTCAAAGAGCCAGCCGTGCGACGCTATCCACCCTGTCGTCGCCGTTGACACTTTGCAGTATTCCGAAAACAAAACAGCAGCAATCAGCCCGGCGGCGTACGCCGTTACAGCTGTTGAAACGATTTCATACAGCGTTAGCTTTATAATCTTTGCTTTTGACACGCCCAGCGCCTTTAGTATGCCGATTTCCCTCTTTCTGGAGCGGGAGAGCAGGCTGTATACTATGATAAACAGCAGCGCAATGACTACAGTGAACGACGTGGAGAGCATTGTAAAGGTGTTTTGCTTTTGGTCTATAAAATTCGTCATGTCTGGCGGGACATAGATTCCGCTGCTAAAAGTATAGTCCCTTGACTGTGCGTTTATAAACTGTTCAATAGCCCAACTGTCGGAAAGAGAGTCTACATATACCATTACCGCAGAGGGCATAAGCGCCTTGCAGTTCTCCACATCGCCGTCAAGGCTATGCCAAGTAGAAAGATCCTCGGCTCTATCTTTGTTTTCCTCTACGATTTGCATTACGCGCTCATACGGCATATAAAGCAGTGAATCTCCGAGACTTGAGCGGAGAATTCGTTCGTATTGCTGCGGATGTACTATGCCGGCGATAACCGCCTCAAACGTAACGAGCGAATACACACCGTAATCAACCTCCGCTCGCACATCTTCGCCGAGATATTCATCGTAGAACATAATTAGTCCTTCGTAAGATTTAACCGGCACATAGCAGGACACCGTTATTTTTTTGCCTATAAGCTCCTTGTAATTGCCATAGAGCTGCTCTGCCGCGCGGCCGTCTAAATACACGACCTCTGTTTTATCTTCGTTATACTCTCCATATTCCAGCAGGCTGCCGAAATTTTCGCCCGGAAAAATCGGCTCGACGCTGAAGGACTTGAAATTAATGCCGTCTTCACTATACGCTGCTAATTCGTATTCCTTGTACACCATTTCTTTTGAGGATGTTTCGTCTGTTATTTTGACCGACGCCTTGCTGTTTTGGTCTAATTTATTCGGCGGTATCACCTCTGAGCCGAGAGAATAATACGGCAGAACCTTTTCTACTCCTGATATACTCGCTAAGGCTTCAATTTGCTCCCGCGTTAAAGAATTAAACATATCATCATCAAGAAAATTGATGCGATTCTTAAAAACATTGTTGGTTACAAATATACGTCGATCAGACACAAAATTTGCAATCGTCATAACCTCGCGCCGGACTGTTGAGCCGACGTTTACTGACAGCATAACAAACGCCGCGACGACCGCCATAGCGACCGTTATAAACACGCGGAAATATTTGTCGCCTATCTGCTTTCTTTTGTAAAACCGGATAAAACTAAAAAAACCGCGCAGCTTCTGCGCGGTTTTCGGTTTCAATTCGGCTTGCTCCGCGTTTGCGTCGCCGCTTGTCAGCGTTATTTTCTGATTTTCAATTTTGTACGCAATATCCGCGAATTTTGCGACCTCATCACTGTGAGAAACTATAATAACAATTTTTCCAAGCTCGTGCGCAAGCCTTGCAAACAGCTCAAGCACGTTTTGGGTATTTTCGGCGTCAAGCGCCGCTGTCGGCTCGTCGGCAAGGATGATGTCCGCGTCGTTGGCGATAGCGCGCGCAAGAGCGACGCGCTGGCTCTCTCCGCCGGAAAGCGTTTCCGGATAATCTCCGGCGCGCTCCGTTAAGCCGACAAAGCTCAGAACCTCCCCGGTTCTTTTTTTGGCGGATTTCATATCGGTGCCGAGGGCGAGCTGAGGGGACAATATATTGTCAGTTACTGAGAGCTTTTCCAGCAGCTCGTTTTGCTGAAAAACAAAGCCTACTCGCCGCAGCCGAAAATCCGCCTTTCCCTCTTCGCTGAGAGCCGAGACGTCCTCGCCGTCGAACAAATATTCAAATTTGCCTGAGGACTGCAGCAGCCCCAGAATGTTAAGAAGTGACGATTTGCCGGAGCCGGAGGCCCCGCGAATCACGGCTACCTTTCCGCGCGGAAAATCGGCGGAAGCGTTATCTAGAATCAAACGTGTGTTATATTTTATGGTTAAGCTGTTAATTGACAGCATAATATTTCTCCTTATAGAGTGGTTCGGATATAGCTACAGGGGGCGGCGAACCGCCCCCTGTACGTATGCTCAAAACTGTTTGCTTAGAAATACTTTGACCAATATGTTGTGGTTAAGTTTGTGGAACCGTATGTGGCATATGCTGAATTTGTATTTAGATTCCAGGCGACGACGCAATACGATCCGCGGGCTGTTTCAACAGTCACAACGCTTCCGTTAGTGTTATTATTTATAGTTGACCAAATCTTAATAACACGACTGTTGCCATTATGTACTCTCCAAAGATTACTGTCGTAGTAGGCTCTTATCATTCCTTTAACTATGACAGATGTACCGCCGGCAACAGTGCCGCTTATCTTTCCCTCCGCATAGAACCCGAGATCAAAGGTTTTGGCGGAGTTCAGCGGATGAGTGTGTAGAACGCCGCCGCCGTATCTGTTTGAGTCGCTTGGCGTTAGCGGATTGGTAGGTTTCAGTTGCATTGTATCTGCGGCAAGCGCAGACGTTAGAAGGACGGAAAACAGCATAATGACCGTAATACAGAAAGCCAGAATTCTTTTAAAATTCTTCATTGGAAAAAGCTCCTTTGGTTAAATTTATTTATTCAATGGCCATTAAAAATCGCAACTATGGAACGGTTACAATGTCATTATACGACAATAAACCATAAAAAGCAACGAACACTATTATCCGGGGGGGGGTATTTTTCCAATTATTCCGTGAATTAGGGGAAAACTCCCCAAAAACGACACATATCTGTAATGTCACTGCGCCGAAAATCTGATATAATCGTCTTACAGTAAATAAACTAGGGTAAATGCCGACATGAAATTAGTTCGCCTGAATGAAGACACCGTCGCGCTTTTCGCGCGGAATCTGCCGAAAAACGCCGCCGACCTGCCGCTGGACGACGCCGAGGATCTTTATATCGAGGAGTTTTCCGGCGCGAAAAAGTCAAGCCGGAGCCTGTACATAATAAGAAAGCTCTACGGAAAGCCGTTTGTGTTCCGCCTGCGCGGCTTTGAGGACGTAATCGCTCTTTGCGCCGCCCTGCCGGACGACACGGTGTCCGACCTTGTTCTGTTCGAGGGGGACTACTATTTTTTTGTAACGCCTTGGGAAATGGGTCAGCCGCCGGGCGCGTGCTATGAATTCGGGGAGTTGATCGGCAACCATCCGCTGCTCACGGAGTACTACACGGAGCGCGGCGAGGTGCTGTTTTCGGGCGCGGCAGCCGAGGAGGTCAGCCGGATTTTCGGCGATAGATAGCGGCTATTTGTGGTACTTTATGTTGTTGATAATCGCCAGCGCGCGGTAGACCTGCTCGCAGGCCATAACGCACGCGAGACCGTGCGCAAAGGTCATTTTCGAGAAGCACAGAAGCCTGTCGGCGCGCTGCCGAACGTCGTCCGACAGGCCGTTTGACGACCCGATTACAACTGCAAGCTCAATATTTCCGCGTGTGTCAAGCGCCGCTTTCAGCTCGGACGCAAGCGTCTCGCTTGAGACCTCGCTTCCCGCAACGTCGCAGACGAGAACAAACGCGTCCGCCGGAATTTTCCGCAAAATGTCCTCCGCCTCACGGCCGAGGGCTTTTTTTACGGCGGCGGGACTGCCGTTTTCGGGCATACTCTCACGCAGCTCAATAAATTCCGTGCGGCAGAAGCCGGAAATCCGTTTTGTGTACTCCGAAACGGCGGCCTTATAGTACGCCTCTTTAACGCGCCCCGCGCATATAAATGTAATCCCGGCCATGCTGCTTACAGCTCCACGACGCGGCTTTTTCCGCGCTGCACGGCGCAGGTCAGCTCCGCGTCGCTGCCCTCGCGAACGCCGTTCTGCGCAAGGATCGCGCCGACAGTGTCCCGCGCAAGGCGGGGCAGGTTGTTCTGCTCGGAGATGTGTCCGAGAATCAGCCTCTGCGTTCCGCTCGCGGCAAGTCTTGCGGCAAACGCGCCTCCGGCCTCGTTTGACAGGTGCCCGTATTCGGACAGAACGCGCCGCTTCAGCTCCGGAGGATACGGCCCGCGCCGCAGCATGTTAACGTCGTGGTTAGCCTCAAGCATAACGCAGTCAGAGCCGCAGAAAACGTCTTCAATCCCGCTGTTAACATGCCCGAGATCCGTGCAGTAGGCAAAAGATCTTTTGCCGTCAGAAAACCGATAGCCGAGCGTTCCCGCGCAGTCGTGCGGCAGGGCGCAGGCCGCAACGTCCATATCCCTGTATGTAACGCCGCCGCCGACAATTCTGAAGCGTTCGGCAAAGCCGAGCTTCGGCATAAGCTGGGCAAAGGTTTCCGGCGAGCAGTAAACGTCTATCCGGAAATGCTTCAGCAGCATACCGAGCGCGCCGATATGGTCAGAATGCGCGTGCGTGACGAACACTGCGGAGACCGACGAGAGGTCGAACCCCTCCGAGGACAGTCCCTCGCGGATTCGCTTCATCGTGATGCCCGCGTCGATGAGGATATTTGTGCCGCCGGAGGTCACAAAAGTGCAGTTTCCGGCGGATGAGCTTGCAAGGGTGAGGATTTTCAAGTAGCGGTGCGCGCCTCTGCGTTGCGGAGAATGATTATTGCCTACAGTTTAGCACATACTGTAGGCTTTTGTCAAATCACGGGGACGGGATGTAAGCGCCGCAGGGCAGGGACTCCGCTCCCGCTGTTTTGCGGTGTACTTTGGGCGGGGGATTGCCATACGGGGTGTATTTATTCCTAAAGAATGTTGGCTCGGCGAGGCGGCCAGGCAGTGAAGCGCGGCGGCGCTTTGCCTCAATTTCAAGCACAGCGCCGCGCGTTCAGGTCAAGGCAGCCGCCCCAATAACAGCGGCATTCCGGATGACGCTTTGCAACCTGCGGCAAAGTCAAACCTCACGCCTCACTGCAAATTCACCAGCTGGCCTATTTGTAAACAATCTGTTAATAATGCCTCTTTTTTATCGAATTCACGTCGGTATTGTGCTATAATGTCGTTTCAATCATTCTATAATAGGTAAATATGCTATCTTCAAAAGAAAGAGCCGCGCTGCGCAAATACGCAAACGCGCAGGACACAATAATACACATAGGCAAAGAGGGCGTGACTGAAAACGTGCTTCGTCAGGCGGATTCGGCCTTGACCGCGCGCGAGCTGATTAAAGGACGCGTGCTTCCGAATTCACTTTTGACCGTGAGAGAAGCGTCAGACGCTGTTGCGCAGGCGGTATCCGCCGAAACGGTGTTTACCGTCGGCAGCCGGTTTGTGCTTTTTCGCCGAAACCCTGAGAAAAAAGACAGTGAGTATAAAAACCTGAATTCATAGCCGCAGGCCGCCTGTTTTCGGCGCTTTTTGCGCAATGCTTCACCGGCGCGCCTTGGAAATACGCCGGTGTGTATGCGCCGCGCCGCCTTTGCGGGGCACAAAAAATCACTCAAGGCCAAGCGGCAGGGGCTGTGAACACAGGTTCTCCGTTCGGCGCGTCCTCTGAAATAGCCGCGCAAGCCGGAGCCTTGCGGCCCGCGCCGCTGAAGCACACCTCAAACCAAGCCGAATTCACCGCCCTGAGGCGCAAAAAAATATGCCTGAGCACATAACACGAAAAATCGGAATATACGGCGGCGCGTTTAATCCGCCGCATTCGGCGCATGTTCTTTGCGCGCGCTGTGCCGTACAGGCGCTTGAGCTGGACAGGCTTATTGTCGTGCCGAGCGGCATTTCGCCGCACAAGCCGGAGCCGCGTCTTGCCGCCTCGGCAAAAGACCGCCTTGAGCTGTGCAAAATCGCGTTCGGCGATATTGCCCGTGCTGAGGTGTCTGATATTGAGGTTCAAAACACCGCCGGGCGCTCATATACTGCGGATACTCTGCGTATTATTATGGAGCGGGAGCAGCGCCGGGGCGAAGACCTGAAGCTGTATCTCATCTGCGGAACGGACATGTTTGTCACTCTGCCGGACTGGTACGACGCGGAGTTTATCTTTAAGAGCACAATTATCGCGCACTGCGCAAGACCCGGCAGGACAGCCGACGAAGGGGCTCCTGACTTTCCGGCGTATGCTAAAGCCGTTACGGTCGGTATGCCGCAAATAGAGGTTTCGTCCTCGCAGCTGCGCGCAGCTCTTGCGCAGGGCGGCGGATTGGGACTGATGCATGACGCCGTTTACGCGTACATCGTGAAAAACAGACTGTACGGCGTGGAGCCGAGCCTTGCCTGGCTGCGGCGAAAGGCGTATGAGCTGTATAAGCCGAAGCGCGTTCTCCACGCGGCGGGGTGTGAGGAAGAGGCGCTGCGGCTTTGCGAGCGGTGGTACGGCGCCTCCGCAACAGCGCGTGACGCTGATAACTGCGCGCAATTTTGCCGCGAGGCGCAAACCGCCGCAATGCTGCATGACGCGACAAAAAAGCTCGCGCTTGAAGAGCAGCTTGCGCTTTGCGAAAAATACGGCGTTAAGGCGGACGAGGAAGAAAAGCGGTACGCAAACCTGCTGCACGGAAAAACCGCGGCGGCGATTGCGAGGGCGGAATTCGGCGTAAACGAGCGCGTCGCCGGAGCGATTGCCTTTCACACAACGGCACGCGCCGACATGAACCTGCTTGAGAAAATTATGTACCTTGCGGACTACATCGAGCCCACTCGCGAGCCCTTTGACGGACTTTCCGAGCTGCGGCAATTAGCTTATGAAAACCTGGACGGCGCTGTTTATTTCAGCCTCTGCCTGACGGCGGACGACTTGAAGCGGCGCGGCATTGACATACACAAATCTACGGCGGAGGCCATTCACTTCTACTCGTAACCTTTACGGGCAGGCTCTTGATTAAAAGGAGAAGCTATGAAGCTATACGGCGGACACAAAAAGAAAAATAATTCCGGCGAAACCAAACAGGTTTCGTATGATGCAGGCGGCAAGGGCCGTCAGTCTTCACGCCCCGCGCAGCCTATGAGCCGCAGGGAATTCGAGCGCGCACAGGCGGCAAGCCGCAATGAAGCCGGGCGCAGGCAGCAAGCAAGCCGTGACGGAGCCGGGCGGAGCTACAGCGCTCCGGAGCCCGCGATTAAACGGCCTAAAAAGAAAAGGTCGGCCGGACGAATCGCGCTGCGCGTCGGGATCGTGGTTGTCAGCTTTGTAGCGGTGGTTGTCGTAGCGGGCGCGCTGCTTATAAAATATTATCAAGCGCCGCCGCCGCAGGTGGACTTTACGCCGCAGCCTGTAGGCACTGATGTTGAAACTCCGCATACCTCCGACGGGCAGACTGCGTCCGCCACACCTCCAATTGCGAATCCGCGCAAGGAAGGCGTATATTCGTTTTTCGTGCTCGGGCAAGACAAGGTTTCCGGTTTGACCGACGCGGTTATGATCTGCACGCTTGATACGGTAAAATACACCCTTGAAATCGTCAATATTCCGCGCGATACCCTGACGAACAATTCGTGGTCCTCCTCGCACAAAATCAACTCAATATACAACCACTACTACAATAAATCCACAAAAACCTACGACGACACAGCTATCAAAAAAGAGTTCCAAAAGCTCACCGGCTACCCGTTCGATTTCTATATTTGCGTTGACATTGAGGGCTTTATAAAAATAATAGACTCTGTCGGCGGCATTGACTACACCGCCGACAAGGCGCTGTATTACAACGACCCGGAGCAAAACCTGCTCATCGACATCAAAAAGGGAACGCAGCATCTGGACGGCTACGCCGCAATGGGTCTTGTCCGCGCCCGCAAAATGTACGCAAACGGCGATATAGGGCGCGTCAAGGTTCAGCAGGATTTCCTGAAAACGCTCGCGTCGCAGCTCCTTAAGAAGAAAAGTGATATTAAGCTTGGCGATCTGGCCTCCGTTGTATTCAACAACGTGCACACGAGCCTTGATCTCAAGGAAATAAACTGGTTCGCGCAAACGATGCAAAAGCTGGACTCAGAAAATATTCACTTCACACTCATACCCGAACGCTATAACGACAGCTTCAACGGCTCTTCGCATTGTACGATTTACGTTATGGAATGGCTGGACATTATCAATAAAAAGCTGAATCCGATGAATTTCGAAATTGAAATAACCTCGCTGAGCGTGCTGACGCGAGACAAATCCGGCGCTCTGTATGTTACTGACGGAAATATCGCGGGCTCAAGCAGCGTCGGCGGATACACAATCAAAAAAGGCACAAAAACCCCGGCGGTCGCGCCCGACTCCGTAATGCAGGGAATCGAGGGCGGCACGGACAAAACACCGAAATAGCGCGCCGTTAGGCACAAAAAAGGAATAAAATTTATACTAATGCAAACAGAAATTGAAAATAAAGCTGTAAACGAAGAGCTTGACCCTCTTAAGCTCCTGAAAAAAGCGGTCGCCGCGCTTGACGATAAAAAAGCGCGCGACATCACGGTTTTGCACACGCACGACGTGACTGTTCTTTCTGACTACTTCGTAATCGCAACGGCGACCTCCGCGCCGCACATCAAAACACTGGCGGACGAGGTTGAAATCCGCCTGCGCGAGACCGGAAATCCCCCGCTGCACATTGAGGGGTACCGCTCCGGCGGCTGGGTGCTTGTGGACTTCGGCTGTATCGTCGTACACTTGTTCACGCAGGAGCTGCGCGAGTTTTACAATCTGGAGCGCCTTTGGGCGGACTCACCTATGCTCTCGGCGGAGGAGCTTTTGAAGTAATGCAGAATATCGACAGCGGCGTCCGGGCGGAAATTCTGTCCGAGGCGCTGCCTTATATCCAAAAATTTTACGGCAAGGTCGTCGTCGTCAAATACGGCGGCAACGCAATGACAAGCCCGAACATTTTCGGCGCGGTTATGGACGATATTATTCTC
>JAISTA010000001.1 GCA_031272845.1 Oscillospiraceae bacterium | reverse complement strand
CTCCGCGCTTTGCGCGTTGGGACACGCGGATGCGGTGTGTGCGCGGTGATTCGGGCGGTTGTATTTGTTAAGGGACGTTGTCCTCTGCGTCCTGTGCGTTTATTGCTCGGGTTCTATGTGTTTTCAAGTACAAATGTTATGGTGTCGGCACACCGCGCGTCTATTGTCCGGTTTCGGTGGTTTTAAGGCAGCAACCGTAATTTCAAGAATGGTTCGCCGGAGGAGCGTCCTTGTGCATTTGGTTGCCGCACCCCGACGTTTGCCGCTAATACCCGAAAAGGCCGCCCGAAAATCCGGACAGCCTTTTCATTTTATGGGCGCGAACGTATGCAGTCATCGCAAAAAAGAGTTTGCAGGAGGTCTTTGCGGTGAGGAGTAAGCAAGAGCGGTTTTTCCGTCACGGCTGCGGCCGCACAGGTGCTTTGCAAAACAAAAAGCCTGCCGTTTGAGGGCAGACTGCGGAAAACGCAAAATGTAACGGCGCAGAACGCGCGGTACAAACGCAAGCCGCTCTTTCTCCTTCTCAAACGCGTGAAGACTGCCGGGTTTCCCCGTGCAACCCCGTGAGCCGTCCGGCTCAGGCAATGCCGCCGTGAATCAAGGATTTTTAGGCGCGCAAAGCTTCGGAAATAAAGCAAATGTATGAATTTATTTTAATTTACAACATATGCGGGCGTATGTCAAGTGGTAAATTTTGGACGCGCGTAAGCGTTGTTGCGGATGGCACTATTTTTGACTTTGCGGCGTTGTTGGCGTTCTTTGATCCGCCAAGCTCAAGGCGGGAGCATAACTCCGCCCTGCAGTACCGCCGCAAGCTCCGGCACAATTACAGCAAAGAGTTATCACATTGCAAAGCTTCACGCAGCAACAGACAAAAAACGATAATCGGATTACATCCCCCCCCCCACGTAAAATTTTTTTCTAAAACCTATTGACAAGATAAATCAAGTATGCTATAATTCATATATTGCATATCAATTATATATGCAATATACTATGATTTTCAGTCAGGGAGAAAGAAGAAATGAAAAAAAACCTTTCCGTAAAGCTAATCGCGCTTGTACTTGTACTCGCAGTTGTGTTTTCATTTGCGGCTTGTAAGAACACGCCCGCCCCAACACCTACACTGACACCCACACCCGTTGAAACGACGGACGCAACAACTCCGACAGCCGCCCCTGAGCTTGAGCAGACGACCTTTAAGCTCGGCCACCTGAACTCAACGGCGCACCTTCTCGGCTTTGTCGCTAAAGAAGAGGGCTTTTTTGCGGACGAGGGACTTGATACGGAGCTTCTTTTGTTCGCCTCAGCCGGAGAGCTTGTAGCAGCACTTGAGGCCGGTCAGCTTGACGCGGCGTTTATCGGCTCTGTGCCGACAATCACGTTCCAGAGCCAGGAGCACCCGGTTTCTATCTTCGGCGGCGCAATGTCCAACGGACACGGCTATGTCGGCAAGCCGGAGCTTTTCGAGGGGCTTGATTCCTGGGACATCACGATTCTTAAGGGCAAAAATGTCGCTTCAGTAAAAAACTCCGTTCAAGATCTTGAGCTTTTGCAGCTTCTGACAGAGGCGGGTCTTACATACGGCGGGGAGGGCGAGGGCAAGGACGTAAACGTCGTCTATTTTGAGAGCCAAAAGGACGCGTTTAACGCGCTCGCAAACGCGGGAATCGACGCGGCGTCGGCCTACAGCCCGTACACGTCAATCGCAAAGAATCTCGGCTATGAGGTCATCTATTTCTGCAACGAGGAATCGCTTTTTGAGAATCAGCCCTGCTGCCGTCAGGTTGCGCTGACAGAGGCGCTTGAGACAAAGCCGAACACCTATCAGGCGTTTGAGCGCGCAATTATCCGCGCGTATAAGTTCAGCCAGGAGGATCGTACGAAGACGGTCGCGGACGTTAAGGCGTACATCGACATTGAGCTTGCGGACATAGAATTTGAGGTTTACGGCGGCCACGCCGTGTCTCATCCGGACCCGGATAAAAAAGCAACCGCAGAATTAAAGGCAGGGGTAGTTGACTTTGGCTACACAAACGATTATGATATAGAGGCGCACTATAATACATCGGTCTACAGCGCCGCGTTGGAGCAGCTCCTCGCCGCCGCCCCGGACGACGCAATCTACAATGAGCTTCGTGCGCATTTCGAAGCAAATGACAAATAACACAAAAAACAAAATTGAAGTAAAAAACCTAACCGTAAGATATACCGAACGCTCCGAGATACATACCGCGCTCGACAATGTGAGCTTTGACATTAAAGAGGGGCAGTTTGTCAGCATTGTAGGGTCATCCGGCTGCGGGAAAAGCACACTGCTGTCTGTTCTGGAGGGGCTGCTCGCCCCTTCAGACGGGGCGGTTTTTGTTGATGGTAAGGAGATAACGGGACCGGGACTAGATCGCGGCGTCGTTTTTCAGCAATACTCGCTTTTTCCGTGGATGACGGCGCGGCAAAACGTCGTTTTCGGTCTGCGGCAGGCAAAACGCGGCGCATCAAGGGCAGAGCTGCGCGATATGGCGGATGATTATCTCGCGCGGGTCGGACTTTCCGGCTCGGAGCGCCGATTTCCGTCGCGGCTGTCGGGCGGGATGCAGCAGCGCGTTGCGATTGCGCGGGCGCTTGCCATGGACGCCGATATTTTGCTGATGGACGAGCCGTTCGGCGCGGTAGACGCGAAAACGCGCACTGTTTTGCAGGAGCTTTTGCTCGACTTGTGGCAAAAGGAATCCAAACGCAAAACTGTCGTTTTCGTGACGCACGACCTTGATGAGGCGATTTTTTTGTCTGACAGGATAATCCTGCTGACGGATTCGCCCGGCAAGCTTCGGCGCGATATTCCCGTGAATTTCCCGCACCCGCGCTACCGCGAGGAGCTTATGAGCTCTATTGTTTACGACGATTTCCGCCGTGAGCTATTCGCGGATTTCTTTCAGACAACACACCGTTCGGCGGAAAGCGAGGGCATAAACATATGAAGCCACAGGCTCTTACACTTAAAAAACGGCTTTTGCGCACCTCGCATCTGCTGTTTTTGCTGTTTCTCGCGGCGCAGCTTTTGCCGCAGGCGTATTCGAAAATCAGGGGCAAAACAGACCTTCTGATTCAGGACGCTCCGCTTTACGCGATAGCTCTGCTCGCGGCGATTGAACTTGCGCTGATTATCGTGTCCTTAACCTCGAAAAAGCCCGGTGCGATTACGCTTTTTGCAGACCTTGCGTCATTTGTATACATACTTTTCCTTGCGTGGACGCTTGCTACGGCAAAATTCAACCTGCTGCGCGAAATGCTTTTTCCGCCTCCGGGAATTGTTTTCCGCCAAATGGTTCTGGACTCGCGTCAGCTGCTCGGACATATAGGCGCGTCTCTGCTTTTGATTGTCAAGGGGTATTTTCTCGCCGCCGCAATCGCGATTCCGACGGGACTCGCCCTCGGCAGCAGCGCTAGATATTCCGCCGCTGCCTCTATGATCTCAAAATTTATCGGCGCGATACCGCCTGTTGTGTACATTCCCTACGGAATCGCGCTGCTCCCCGCGTTTAAGACGGTTTCGGCAATGGTAATATTTCTCGCGTCGTTCTGGCCGATTCTCGGCGGAACAATGAACGGCGTTATGCTGATAGACCGCCCGATCATAAACTCCGCGCGGGTGCTCGGCGTTTCTCGCGTGTCAATGCTGCTGAATGTTACAATGCCGGCCGCAATGCCCCAAATACTTCTCGGCGCGGGGCAGGCGCTGACGGTTTCATTCATACTGCTGACCTCCGCCGAAATGATTGCCGCAAAGTCCGGCCTTGGGTATTACGTCAAAAACTACTCGGATCTCGGCAACTACACGCGCACGATCGTCGGCGTTATCGTAATCGGTATTGTAATCAGCCTTGTGTTTTTCTTGTTCAACAGG
>JAISTA010000014.1 GCA_031272845.1 Oscillospiraceae bacterium | reverse complement strand
GCACAACTGTGCCCGGCATAAAGCGATTTTGCTTCTTTTCTCAAGAGAAAAGAAGTCGCCCCTTTTTGGTTACTTTTTCCGGCGAAGCGGAAAAAGTAACCGCCCGCCGCGTAGGCGCTCCAGCAGCGAAAAGAAGAACAGCCGAGTCCCTATTCCAAACACCGTAACCTGCGCCAATCAGAGAACTTTTCGCTCCCGCCGTGAGATTTGCGTATAAAAGAACACCCGCCCCGCCGCAAGCAACGCGCAAAAAATCCCAAACGAACCCGCGTCCAACAGAGAACTTTTCGTTCCCGCCTCCAGTTTTGCGTATAAAAGAACACAAAGCAACGCCTACAAGTCAAAGCCCCCACCAAACAGCAAGCACAGCCGCGCAGCAAAAATCTCTCCCTACTTTACAATCCCGCCGCGCTGCGGTATAATAAACCCAAACCTTTCTCCGTGATACAGGAAGTAAGTGCAATAAATCCCCTCCGTTTCGGGCATACTTTTATTGTTAAATTTACATTACCGCAAAACGGAGGCTGCTCAAATGCACAAAAAGTCTGTTCAAGACCATAACCGTCACAACTACTTAACTACGGCTGCCGGAGCGCCTGTTGCGGACAACACGAATTCCGTAACGGCGGGCGAGCGCGGGGATATGCTGCTGAATAACCCGTGGTTTCTCGAAAAAATGGCGCATTTCGACCGCGAGGTTATTCCGGAGCGGCGTATGCACGCAAAGGGCTCCGGCGCGTTCGGCACGTTTACCGTGACGCATGATATAACCCGCTTTACCTGCGCAAAGCTATTTTCAAAGGTGGGCAAGAAGACCGAAACGTTTGTGCGCTTTTCAACCGTTGCGGGTGAGCGCGGCGCGGCGGACGCGGAGCGCGATATTCGCGGCTTCGCGACGCGTTTTTATACCGAGGAGGGCAATTGGGATCTCGTCGGCAACAACACTCCCGTGTTCTTTCTGCGCGACGGACTGCGCTTTCCCGACCTGAACCACGCCATAAAGCGCGACCCGAAAACCAATATGCGCTCGCCGCAGAACAACTGGGACTTCTGGAGCTCACTGCCGGAGGCGCTGCACCAGGTCACGATCACGATGTCCGACCGGGGAATTCCGCTGTCGTACAGGCACATGCACGGCTTCGGCGAGCACACATTTTCGATGTACAACGCAAAGGGCGAGCGAACGTGGGTCAAATTCCACCTCAAAACGCAGCAGGGCATAAAAAATATGACCGACGCGGACGCGCAGGCCGTTGTCGCTATGGACCGCGAGAGCCATCAGCGGGATTTGTTTGAGAATATCGAGCGCGGCAATTTTCCGCGATGGATTATGTATATTCAGACGATGACGGAAAAGCAGGCGCGCGAGCACCCGGAGAATCCGTTTGACGTGACAAAGGTCTGGCACCACGCGCAGTTTCCGCTGATACAGGTAGGGGAGCTGGAGCTGAACCGGAACCCGGAAAACTATTTTGCCGACGTTGAGCAGGCGGCGTTCAATCCGGCAAACACCATTCCCGGACTGGGCTTTTCGCCTGACAAGCTGCTTCAGTCCCGGCTGTTTTCTTACGGGGACGCGCATCGGTACAGGCTGGGCGTTAACCACAATCTGATTCCGGTGAACAAGCCCAAGGTGGACGCGCATTCCTACCATCGGGACGGGCTTATGCGCACCGACGGCAATTACGGCGCAGCGATAGGCTATCAGCCGAACTCCTACGGCCAGTGGGAGGACAGCCGGCAGCTTGCGCAAAAGCCGCTTGAGGTTCACGGCGAGGCTAAGGCCTACGAGCCCAAGGACAACAAGACTGACGACTGCTTTTATCAGGCGGGCGACCTGTACCGGCTTATGCTGCCGGCACAGCAGGAGGTGCTTGTTGAAAACACCAAGAACAATATGAACGGCGTTTCGGAAAATATAATGTACCGCCACGCGGCGCACTGTTACCTTGCGGACGTTAACTACGGCACAAAGCTTGCAAAGGCGTTAAAGCTGCGGCTGACAGAGGTGAAGCGGCTTGCGAGACTGACGCACGGCGAGAGAATGCGCGAAACGTCGCTGATTAACAACGCCATGGAGATTAAAAGATAGTTGAAACGAATCCTGCTTGCGAGTCTCGGAATATTATGCCTGATTGCCGGAATAATAGGCATTGTGCTGCCTGTTTTGCCGACGACTCCGCTTGTGATTGCGGCGAGTATTCTTCTCGGCGCGTCGTTTCCGCGATTTGCGAAAAAGCTTGACCGTATGCCCGTTATCGGTGAATTTGTCGTGAACTACAGGCAAAAAACGGGTGTTGCTGTCAGAACAAAGGCGTTTTCGCTGACTGCGCTTTGGTTGTTCTTAATTTTAGGCGCGTATTTTTCAAAGCCTGACTGGGTAAAGACGCTTTTAGCGGTAGTCGGCGTTGCCGTAACTGCACATATCTTGCTCTTACGCAGAAAAACGGCATGATATTTTTGTACAAAACGTAAATTTTCGCTTATATTCGAGGTTAAGACGAAAAAGTGCTTGCTTTTTTGCTCGAACTGTGCTATTATCATCTTCGGTTTGAGACGAAATGCTTGATATTGAGGGAAAACTGTCTGCGACGACGGACG
This sequence comes from Oscillospiraceae bacterium, assembly GCA_031272845.1. Classification (GTDB taxonomy): domain Bacteria; phylum Bacillota; class Clostridia; order Oscillospirales; family Oscillospiraceae; genus JAIRRO01. Next base: position 689 of record JAISTA010000014.1, on the reverse strand, counting down.
GCAAATATGATTTTGACGCGCTCGTCGCCATAATCGCGCTTTTGCGCGGCGAGGACGGTTGTCCCTGGGACAAGGAGCAGACGCACAAATCAATCAGAAATAACCTGATTGAAGAGGCGTTTGAGCTTGCCGAGGCGCTGGACGAGGACAGCGCGCAGCATATGCGCGAGGAGCTCGGAGACGTGCTGCTTCAGGTTGTGTTCCACTCGGATATTGAGCGTGAGCGCGGCAGATTTACCGTCACGGATGTGACTGACGCCGTTGTCAGAAAGCTGCTGTTCCGCCATCCGCACGTATTCGGAAGCGTTCAGGCGGAAACCTCAGCCGAGGTGTTGACCAATTGGGATGTGCTGAAAGCCGAGGAAAAGGGACAGGACACGCTGCATGACGCTGTAAGCGCCGTTTCAAAGACGCTCCCCGCGACCTGGCGGGCGGAAAAAATCCTCAAAAAAGCGTGGAAAAGCGATACGTGCGCTGCGGAGGGACTTGTCGCCGCGCTAAAGCGCGAGGCGGGCACGCCGCAGGAAAGGCTGTCGTCAGAGGTTTACGGCCTCATACTTGAGGCAAGACGCGCCGGGCTTGATTTCGAGGCTGCGATAGACGCGGCAAACGAACGGGCGGTTGCGCTCACGGGCGGTGCGCCCTTCGGTCAGAGGACCGGGCAAAGCTAGTTGTTATCCGGCAAAAGC
>JAISTA010000211.1 GCA_031272845.1 Oscillospiraceae bacterium | reverse complement strand
TAAACAGGCCGAAGCTATCCTAAACGCGGCGTATCTCGCCGCCGTCAGTGAAGGGCTTCTTCCGCAGCCGACCGCGCTTTCCGGCGGCATTGAGCCGCCGCGCGACTATTCGCACGGCGATCTCGCGGCAAACCACGCTATGGCGAGCGCAAAGGCCTTTGGTATGCCTCCGCGCAAGCTTGCGGAGCTTCTGCTAGCCAAGGCCAATTTTTCGGGCAGCTTTTTTTCCGGCGCGGAAATCGCGGGTCCCGGCTTTATCAACTTCCGCCTGAATGACGGCTGGTTTTCGTATGTCGCGAATACTGTTCTGGCCGAGGGTGAAAAATACGGTATGGCGGAGCCGATTCCCGGCTCGCGCGTTATGGTCGAGTTCGTCTCGGCAAACCCCACAGGCCCGATGACAATCGGAAACGCGCGCGGAGGCGCGCTTGGAGACACGCTGGCAAACGTGCTGACGTATGCCGGAAACAGCGTATACCGCGAGTTTTACGTCAACGACGCGGGCAATCAGGTTGACCTGTTCGGAAAGTCGCTTTCAGCGCGGTATATGCAGCTCGTGCTAGGCGAAAACGCGGTGGAATTCCCCGAAAACGGCTACCATGGCGACGATATTCGCGAACGCGCGGCCGAAGTCTACGCGCTTGAGGGCGCGGCGCTGGCAAGGCTGACGGAGTCCGAGCGCGAGCGGCAGCTCATAGAGTACGCTCTGCCGCGAAACATTGCCGCGATGAAAGAGGATTTGGCGCTTTACCGCGTCCGGTTTGACAACTGGTTTTTGGAGTCCTCTCTGCACGCGAGCGGAAGCGTCGAAAAAGCCGTCGCGATTTTGTCCGGCGCGGGACTGACGTATGAAAAGGACGGCGCGGTCTGGCTGAAAAACACGGAGCTCGGCGCGGACAAGGATGAGGTATTGCTGCGCGCAAACGGCTTTTATACGTATTACGCAACGGATATTGCGTATCATCTCGATAAATTCCGGCGCGGCTTTACGCGCGTGATTGATGTTTGGGGCGCGGATCATCACGGCCACGCGATTCGCTTTGCGCACACAATGGCCGCCCCCGGCATAGACATTTCGTCTGAAAAGCTAGTGTTTCTCATAATGCAGATGGTTCGCCTGACGCGCGGCGGCGAAACCGTAAAGGTCTCAAAGCGCACGGGCAAGGCGCTGACGCTCTATGACCTGACGCAGGAGATTTCTGTTGACGCGTGCCGCTGGTTTTTCAACGCGAAGCCTGATAATCACCTTGAGTTTGACCTTGACCTTGCCGTGCGTGAGGACTCCGAAAACCCGGTGTACTACGTTCAATACGCCTACGCGCGGATTTGCAGCCTGATAGACAAGCTTTACGAGGAGGCTCCGGAGCTTGCGTCAGTTGATTGCACCGGCGCGGCGTACTCGGAGGAAGCGGAGCGCGAGCTGATCCGTCAGCTGTCTCAGCTTCCTGATACGATAAAAAAGTCTGCAAATAGCCTCGACCCGTCCGAGATTAACCGCTATTTGCTGACGGTTGCGCAAAAATTCCACAAATTCTATACCGACTGCAAAATTCGCGGACAGGCGGCGGAAATTGCGGCGGCGCGTCTGCGTCTTGCAAAGGCCTGCGCCGTCGTCATCAAAACCTGCCTCGGCATAATCGGCGTAACCATAAAAAAGCGGATGTAGTCCGCGATTTTCGTGCCGCGCGGTGCAAAATCCGCGCTGATTCCACACAAATAATAAATTTTATATACAAGAGATACACCTAACCTTGAAAAGAGACATGACACAGGGCCGCGAGGCCAAACTGATATTCTTCTTCACGCTGCCGATCATGGCGGCAAACCTGCTCCAACAGCTCTATAATACGACTGACAATATAATTGTCGGACAGTATGTAAACGACACGGCGTTCGCCGCCGTTTCGTCTACCGCTTCGCTTACGTTTTTGTACATAGCGCTTGCAATGGGGCTTTCGGTCGGCTGCTCCGTTGTTGTGTCGCAGCTTTTCGGCGCGAAAAGAATGGACAAGCTAAATTCCGCAATCGACACGTCGCTGATTCTGCTTGCGGCGTTCGGCATTGTTATGATGGCCGTTTTCCTTGCGCTGACGCCGTTTATGCTCAAAAACATACTAAATGTACCAACAGAAAACGGCCTGTACGCCCTGTCGCAGCGATACATTCTGATTTACTGTATCGGACTGCCGTTTCAGTTCGTATACAACGCGATTGCAAGCATACTGCGCGGCGTTGGCGACTCAAAGTCGCCGCTGATTTTCCTGCTGATAACTACGGTTCTGAATATCGGGCTTGACCTTTGGTTTGTCATCGGTTTTCACTGGGGCGTTGCCGGAACCGCAATCGCGACGGTTATCGCGCAGGGCGTGTGCGTTGTAATCTCGTACATTTACCTGCGGCGCAAGTTTCCGTTTGTGCGCGGAGCGCGGCATTTTGACCCCGCGCTATGCAAAACCGTCCTGAAAATCGGCTTGCCGACGGCGATTCAGCAGAGCGTCGTCGCAATCGGCAATATCGGCCTGCAGCGGCTTGTCAACTCCTTCGGCGAAACGGTTATGTCAGCCTACGGCGCGGGCGTTAGGATAACAAACTTCGTGTTCATCCCGATCCTCGGATTCCAGCAGGGGCTTGCGAGCTTTACCGGTCAGAATATCGGCGCAAATAGGTTTGACAGGGTAAAGCGCGGCTTTCACGCGACGCTTATTATGGGCGTTATCGCAACCGCCATAGTGTGCCTGACAATGTATTTTGCCGCAAACCAGATTCTGTACGTCTTCGGCATAGCTCAAAGCGCGGTTGACATCGGCGTTGTTATGGTGCGGTTTTACGCCAAGGTGTACATCTTCTTCACGATATATATGATTCTCGGCGGAGTCTTGCAGGGCGCGGGAGACACTGTTCTGCAGTCTATCGCAACGCTCACGGCGCTTGCGCTGCGCGTTGCTCTGGCTTACCTCGGCGCGCGCGTTTTCACGTGGTACGGACCGAACGCCGC
>JAISTA010000009.1 GCA_031272845.1 Oscillospiraceae bacterium | reverse complement strand
ACAGCCCTCCGCCGACACCCGGAACGGCCTCGCCGTTTGAGAGCATAACCCCCTCCAAATATCCCTTGCGCCTAGAGGGACAGCCGACCGTTTTCCAAAAGGAAAAGGTTTCACCCGGATGAATAAGAATGCCGTCAAGCTTTTTTACAGCAAGCTTGAGGTTAACCGCCTTGTTATATTGCAGCTGAACGTCCGTTTCGCCGAGCCTGCGTATCAGCACGGACTGGTGCTTGTAAACGCGATACGGCAGCGGAGCCTTTGCGTGCGTTTTGGCGTATTTTGCGCCGCCGAGCTGCCACTGTACACGCCGCGCCGTTCTGCGCAGGTGCACAGAGATAAACCGAAAAACCGGATTAAGACTTGAAAATGAGCGCCGCATATTTCTTTAACCGTAGTGTGCCGCCTTGCATGGAGCTGTTTTGCTGCCTATCCCCTACGCCTTTCCCTCGCACCCCAGCACGTGCTTTATCTTGTGCGCGACAAGCGCCTTTATGTTTTCCCTGCCCGGGGCGAGGTATTTTCGCGGGTCAAATTCCGCCGGCGCTTCGGCTAAGGCTTTGCGCACTCCGGCAGTCATAGCAAGGCGCAGATCCGAATCTATGTTTATCTTGCACACCGCCATTGCCGCCGCCTGACGCAGCATATCCTCCGGAATGCCCACAGCATCCGGCATTTTGCCGCCGAATGCGTTGATTGTCTCAACGTATTCGGGTATAACGCTTGACGCGCCATGCAGCACTATCGGAAAGCCCGGCAGCCTTGCGCCGACCTGCTCCAGTATATCAAAACGCAGCTGCGGCTTTGTCCCCGGCTTGAACTTATACGCGCCGTGGCTTGTGCCGATCGCTATTGCAAGGCTGTCCACCCCTGTTCTTGCGACAAACTCCTCGACCTCTTCGGGGCGCGTATAGCTCGCGTCCTCCGCTGAAACATTCACGTCGTCCTCGATTCCGGCGAGCTTTCCAAGCTCACCCTCGACGGCGACGCCGTGGTCGTGCGCGTACTCCACGACCCTTTTTGTCACCGCAATGTTTTCTTCAAACGAGTGCTTTGACCCGTCGATCATAACGGACGTAAAACCGCCGTCTATGCAGGACCTGCAAACGTCAAAGTCCTCGCCGTGGTCGAGATGGACGCAAATCGGCAGACCCGTGTCCTCAACCGCCGCGTCAATCAGCTTCATAAGGTATGTGTGCCGCGCGTATTTGCGCGCTCCGGCGGATACCTGCAGAATCAGCGGGGCGGAAAGCTCCTGTGCCGCGTCCGCGATTCCTTGTATTATCTCCATATTGTTGACGTTAAAAGCCCCGATCGCGTATTTACCCGCGTAGGCTTTTTGGAACATCTCGGTTGAGGTTACATAGGGCATAGTGTATTGTGTCCTTGAAAATTAGTGCGGCAAAGCCGGATGGAGGAGCAGCTTAGTTGTAGTAGTCGGCGTCTGAGGTATCATAAGGATACCGGGCGTTGTCCAAGTCATATGCTTCCACGGCCCCTTCAATCATTTGAAAGTCCGCGCCGGAGAAATCCAAGTCGTAAGTAACCTGCTCGCCGCCAACGGGAGTATAGGCGTATCTGAACGCGTAACCATTAAAGTAGTAAATCCTGTGCGCGTCCTCGCCCGACCAATAGGCGAAAATCAGCGAGTAATCCTTAAAAATATATATTCGCGAGTATTCTTCTCCGCCGTAGCCCTTTTGCACGTCAATTCGGGTAATTCCGTCAAGGTTGGGAAACGAATAGTACACAACGTGCGGAATATAGTCATAGGTGTCTTTTGTATATTCCTTAGCCTTAATCGCTTCCTGCGTCTGTGTCCACGCGTCTTTAATTAAGGCGACCTGATCCTTCAGGTTGAACACACTTTTGCGCAGCGATTCCGGGAATTTTTCCTCCTCGCTGATTCCCGCAAAGGTTATTTCCTTCGGAGCCGCCTTGCCGTTTATGGAAACAATTTGGTATGACTCCTCATACGGACGAATACCAACCGTTATCGTTTCGGTTTTGGTAAGGTCAAACTCGCCGTCTGCCGCGTCGCCGATTGTCAGCGTTTGTGTCGGCTTTACAAGAAACCATTTATCCGCGGGAGCGTCGCGCCAGTTATCCGGCCAGTTATAATTATTGTATTTATAAATATCAACCCGCGCGGTAAAGGTTCCGTCGCCGTTGTCATAATATTCGGAGACGCTCGATATATTGTCGCCGTAAGAATAACCGAAATTCAAGCGATATTCACTGTTGCGGTATCCAAACCATACGGGAAGCTCCGTAAAAATATCCGAATACCGCGCTTCTTCAAAGGGATCGGAAATTTCAATGCTTCCGTAGCTTTCGTGTTTTACTTTTTCAACGCCGAAATATCTTTTAAGCTCTTCCTCAATCTCGGCGGCAGATTTGTAGTAATAATGATAGTACCAATAGTTGTAGTTATATTCGGGTTGCCTGAACGCAAAACGCAGGAGCTTCAGGCCGCTGTCAAACAGTGCCGGGAAGACGGTTTCGCCGTCTTTATCTGACAGTCTCGTCAGGTCATGTAAAAACTCATTCAGCCCGCGATACTCTTCTTCAGAGAGCGTGTCAACAATATTAACCTCCGACGCGGGAGTTTCTGTCGTCGTCGGCGTTTCGCTGACAGCCGGCTGCTCCGGCGTTGCGGACGGTTCAGGCTTCCCGCAGGAAAACAGCACGGCGCACAGCAGCAACAACGCGGCAAGTAGGTATATCTTTTTCATTTTAGCTTAACCTGTTTTTTGTGTTTTGTTCGGGAATGGTCGTTTAGCAAGCCGCAAAACGACCTTTCCCGGTATCATTCTAATAAAAGGCGGTCTGTAAGCCGGGTTCTGTATCCGCGCAAAAGCGCGGATGGCGGCCATCTATCTGGGACACGCGTCGCCGCGTGCCTCAAGCCATTGGGAAGCACATGAAAGATTGTCTTTTGCGCAAGCGCAGCTTCCGTTGTTGCTTCGGATAGAGTTTACAGCCCGCGCGCGTTTCCGTGCACGGAGGTGCGCTCTTACCGCGCCTTTCCACCCTTACCGGGCATTGCCGGCGGTCTGTTTCTGTTGCACTCGTCCTGAAGTCGCCTTCGGCGGCAGTTAGCCGCTATCCGTCTTTCAAAAAGCCCGGACTTTCCTCAGGGGTAAACCCCCGCGGCCGCCCAACCGCCTTTATGTTACCATTATAGGCTTGTACGGCGGAAATGTCAAGGCGCACAGAATAATTGTCTTTGATAGTGGGGAGGCTTTAGGATGCTTGTTGGTGCGGCGGGTTACTTGTTTGCCGCAGGTGTATGATAATGTGCGCCGCAGGGGGCGGTGTTTGGAATTGCGGCGAAGCTTGGCCGCTTCGCAAAGCTATTCGCCTGCGCGGCGGGCGGTTCCTTTCCTGTATTTGCAAGAAAGGAACCCAAAAAGCCGCTTTAGGGCTTAGACGAGCGCGGTGCGGAAATTGTGCGTGTCCGTACATCCGAACCCAGACAGAGCTGCCATCTGACAGGCTTGACCCTATATGCCAGAGGTGTGTACAGGCGGGTGGACGCAGGATTTGGCGAAGCACATCCGCACCCCGCCCTGCGCTGTTTGCGGCGTCGGTGGTGTTCTTTGCGACGGAAAACTGGAGGCGGGAACGAAAAGTTCTCTGTTGGGCGCAGGTTGCGGTGTTTAGAATAGGGACTCAGCTGCTCTTCGGCTCACAGCAAAAGCGCCTACGCGGCGGGCGGTTACTTTTTCCGCTTCGCCGGAAAAAGTAACCCAAAAGGGGCGACTTCTTTTAGAAAGAAGCAAAATCGCTTTATGCCGGGCAGACGGTGTAGCTGCAATGTAGTCCCTGCCCGCACAATGACAGGTGCGGTGCAGCGTCCGAACGCCTGCGCACCGCCGCACACAGGGGCGAAGCCTGTCCGGGGCTAAAGACTTAGGTTAGGCTGTTTGTTGTGGCGGACTGCGGTGGGGGTGCCAACCGGAAGGATGGTACTGCTACGATTGCTGCCGCACGTTGTGCGGGAGGTGGGGGCGTGTCCCGACGCGGCGGGTTTTATGGTTGCGGTGAGTGCGTCCCTGCGGTGCTGTTGCGTACCCCGCGGCCGCAACGTTTCCGTAGGGGACGGCGTCCTCGACGTCCCTTGTCTGGTTCGCCGCCGGATTTTGTGTAAAATCGGCGCGCCTATCCGGCATTGGTGCGGCCGGGTGCGTTGTCCTTGGACGCGCTTTGCGCGTCCTGGACGGGCGGGCGCGGTGACTACAGCTGGATTTTGGGCGCGGTGTTTTGTAGGGGACGCTGCCCTCAGCGTCCCGTCCCCGAAACCACGGCGTTGCCGTTCTAAAACCACCTTAACCG
>JAISTA010000140.1 GCA_031272845.1 Oscillospiraceae bacterium | reverse complement strand
ATACGCGCCCGCGTCGGGCGGGATTACCCCGTTACAATGCGCATAACGGCGGACGAATTTCTGGAGCGCTCCGTTTTCCCGACGGACATTCCGGGACTTAAGTCAGACGAGGCCGTTGAAATCTGCAGATACCTTGTTCCGTTCGGGCTTGACGCAATCTCCGTCACGGCCGGCGTATACGAATCCATGAACACCTCGTGGGAGCCGACGAGTTATCCCGAGGGGTGGAAGCTTTACCTTGCCGAGAAGATCAAAAAGGCCGTCAAGGTGCCGGTATTCGGCGTGGGCGTTATCAGAAACCCCGATTTTGCCGAAAAGGCAATCGCGGACGGCCGGGTCGACTGCGTTGTTATCGCGCGCGGTCAGATGGCGGACCCCGAATGGGTAAACAAAACGGCTCAGGGGCGCGTTGAGGATATTCGCCGCTGCATTTCGTGCCTGAACTGCTTTGACACGCTGCAAACCTCCGCCGATACGGGCGAACCGGTTTCCTGCGCAGTCAACCCGCGCTCCGCGCGCGAGTGGTTTTACAACGACCTCAAGAAAAACGGCGCGGGGCGGTCTGTCGTCGTAGTCGGCGGCGGCCCGTCCGGCTGTGAGGCGGCGCGAACGCTTGCCGAGCGCGGCTTTAGCGTCACGCTCTTTGAAAAGAGCGGCAGGCTCGGCGGGCAGTTGAACCTTGCCGATAAGCCGCCGCACAAAACAAAGATCGACTGGGCAATTGAGTGGTATGAAACGCAGCTTAAAAAGCTCGGAGTTGACGTGCGGCTTAACACGCCCGCAACGGTTGAGGCGCTAAAGGCGCTGTCGCCTATCGGGGTGTTCGTCGGAACAGGCTCGGAGAGTGTTGTGCCGCGCGCAATCCCCGGTGTAGACAAGGCAAACGTCGCGACAAGCACGGACGTTTTGCGCGGCGCGGTTTCGCTAAAGGATAAGCGGGTCGCGGTTATCGGCTCCGGCATGACGGGACTTGAAACGGCGGAGCTTATCGCCTCACAGGGAAATCAGGTTACAGTCATCGAAATGGCGGACAAAATCGGGCCTGACGCCTCCTGGCAGAACCTGACTGATGTTCAGGTGCGGCTTGAGGACTTCGGCGTGAAGCTTTTGCCGAACCACAAGCTCGCGGAGATTACTGATTCCGGCGTTCGGCTTGAGACAAGTGCGGGCGAGGTCATACTCGACGCGGACTATGTCGTTCTGTCGCTCGGAGTGCGCGCCCAGCAGGACACGCTGAACGAAATCCGCACGGCATTCCCCGACGCAATCGCGATCGGCGACACGCAAAAGGTCGGACGTATTGCAAACGCGGTGCACACGGCATACCGCGCGGCGTATAAGTTCCGCGTTGCTGACTAGTACAGCTAATAGAAAAAGGACGGCCAATGGCCGTCCTTTTTCTATTAGCGGATGAATTATTCTTTTTCAGCCGCAGCTTTCTTTGCCTTTTTCTTCTTGCGCGACTTTGCGATAAGCACGATTACAACAACCGCAACCGCAGCGACGATAATCCACGGCAAAATTGTCAGCGCTATAAACAGCGCTTCTGTGAAGAAGCTTTTAATCGAGCGCAGACCGGCCTTGACCGCGTCCTTAATTTTCTGCCAGAACGTGATTTCGTCAGTCGGCTTTGTGTATTCCTTGACCTCGGAGAGTGTCACGTAAACCGTTGAATACTGAATCTTGCTGTCAATATCCGAGAGCTGACGCGTCACGGTTTCAATATTGTAGCGCACCTCAGCGAGCTTAGTTTCAATTTCGATCATCTGCGTGACGTTTTCGGCCTTTGCCATCAGTGCGACAAGCGCGTCCTCCTGGGCGCGGTACATCTTCAGCTGTCCCTCGAAATGAGTGTAGTCGTTTGTCGCGTTCTGTGCGGTTTGGGATTTGCTGACGACGTTTCCGGCCTCTTTCATAGCGTCCTTTGCTTCTTCAAGACTGACCGCCGGAATGCGAAGCGTGAAGTACGCGTATCTTGCGGGAGAATAATCGTATTCAAGAAGCTGCTCGCCGTCTACCTGCTCGCTGTCGATCATACCGCCGAAGCGCTTGGCGATTTCGCGGATTTTGCTGACGGAAGCATCAAACCCTTTTGTCTGGATGCTGACGTTAACGGTGTAGATCATCTTCTCCTGCGACAGCTGATCTGTTCCCGCAGCCGGTGCGCCCGACAAGGAGGTCTCTGCGTCAAAATATTTGCCGTCGCTGTCATAGACCGCATATTGCTCCGCCGCAGAATAGAATGTTTCGGGCGCGGGATACGGCACTGTTTGAGAAAAACTGTGGATATCAGCCTCGTCTGTCTGCAAGTTGGACTTGCCGCTGCAGGACGCGATGAACACAAGCGTCATCGCAAGCGCTAAAATCGCCGCTGTTATGCGGAATTTGTTCTGCTTTTTCATTTTAGGTCTCCTTTTGCAAAAGGGTTTATTTGTGATTATGTATAGTAATACGTTTGAGCCGCACAAAATGACGGCGCGGCTCAAAATTTTTTTTGCGTCTATTGCGCTTCCTGCGCAAAAGCAATTATTCTTTGAACAATTTCGTCCTCGCGGCACTGTCCTACAAGCTCTCTCTCGCGAAAAAGAACCGCCATTCCGTCTCCGCAGGCGGCGCCGAAGGCAGCGTGCTTTGCCTCGCCCGGGCCGTTGACCGCACAGCCCATAACGGCGACCTCAATCGTATTTTTCGGCTGCGGCAGCTCGGACAGCTTTTGCTCCACAGCTTCCGCAAGGCCTATAACGTCGCACCGTGTTCTGCCGCAGGTCGGGCAGGATATTACACGAAAGCCGCCCTCGCGCAAACCAAGCGCGTGCAGTATCGAAAGGCCTGCCTTGACCTCATATACGGGGTCGGCCGTGAGTGATACGCGGATCGTGTCTCCGATTCCGTCCGCAAGCAGCGCGCCTATGCCGACGCTTGAGGCGATAACGCCGTTTTCGCGGCCGCCGGCCTCCGTTACGCCAAGGTGCAGGGGTGCGTCAGTCTGTGCCGAGAGCAGGCGGTAGCTTTCGATCATTACCGGCACGGAGGAGGACTTTACAGACAGGCAGACGTCAAAAAAACCGCAGTCAGCAAGCGTTTCCAGCTCGCGCAGGGCGATTTTTACTAAGGCCTGCGGTGTAATTTCGCCGCCGAACGCGTCAAGTATGTCCTTTGGCACGCTTCCGCCGTTTACGCCGACGCGGATCGGTATGCCCGCCGCGCGGCAGCTCTGCGCCACTTTTTTTACGTTCTCCTGTCCGCCGATATTTCCGGGATTCACGCGGATTTTGTCCGCTCCGGCGCGCACTGCCGCGATCGCCAGCCGCCAGTCGAAATGAATATCCGCGACAATCGGAAGCGCAGACGTTTTTTTGACCGATGCGAGCGCCTCGGCGGCCGCATCGCTCGGCACCGCCGCGCGCACAATATCGCACCCGGCGCGGGCAAGAGCGCTGATTTGTTCGGAGGCCGCCGCCGTGTTTTCAAGCGGTACTGTCAGCATTGACTGCACGGAGATAGGAGAGTCTCCGCCGATCGGCACACTGCCGACGTTTATTTTTCGCGTTAGCTTACGCATTTTCTGTTTCTCCAAGGCCGGCCGGCCGAACATCAAACAAGCGCAGCTGAACGGAGCGCGTTCCGCGAAACTCGTTTATCATCGGCTCAAACGCGAGGTCGCATTTTTCGCCGGCGCCAACGCCAATTGCCTCCGGCGCTATGCCGAAGAAAATCGCGTTAAATCGCGTTCCGCCCGCTCCCAGCACAAGCCGCGTATGCAGACCTCCGCCGATTGCCTGGCAGACTATCAGCTCCGCATCCTTCATTACGAGCAGCGGCGGAATATTCCCGGGCCCGAACGGCTCTATTTCCGAAATGTCTGCAATGTTCTTGATCGTCAGCATTTTTTCGGGCTTGTCCACGATAAAATCCGCAAGCAGCGTCGGCTCCGGCGGGATGTGGATTTCGTTGTGGTAAATTTCAGACAGCCTTTCGCGAAAAATCGGAATGTTCTCCGTTTTTATCGTAACGCCTGCCGCCATATCGTGGCCGCCGTAGTTTATCAGCAGATCCTCGCACTGCGACAGCCCACGGAACATTCTGAAATTGCCGAAGCTGCGGCACGAGCCCTTTGAAACGCCGTTTTCCTCGTCGCACAATATAATCGTCGGGAACAGATACTTTTCGGCTGTTTTGGCCGCGACTATGCCTGATACGCCCTGGTGCCAGCTTTTGCTGGACAGAATAATCGGCCCGCGCGGCGGCTTATCCTCAAGGCCGCGATTTACCTCGTCAAACACGACCTGCTCAATTTCGCGCCGCTGGTTGTTCAGCTGAATGAGCGTTCCCGCAAGCTCCTCCCCCTCAGAGAGGTTTTTTGCAAGCATAAGACGGCACGCAACCATAGGCTGCCCCATTCTGCCCGCAGCGTTTATGCGCGGTGCAAGCGTAAACCCGATTGCCGCCGTGTTGAGCATATCCTGCGCCAGATTGCACGCCGCAATCAGCGCCGCGATTCCGGGGCGCGGCTCCTCGCGCAGCTTGCGCAGGCCGCTGCGGATAAGGATCCTGTTTTCGCCTACGACGCTCATAACGTCCGCTATTGTGCCCATTGCAACGAGATCCGCAAACCTGTCCAGCACGGCGCGCACAGGCACGCCGGCTTTTGAGGCCAAGAGCGCCTGCGCAAGCTTAAACGCCACGCCAACGCCCGCAAGGTCTTTGTTCGGGTACTCGCAGTCCGGTCTTTTCGGGTTTATGACAGCCTCGCACACCGGCACAAGCTCCAGCGCCGGCAGGTTGTGGTGGTCTGTCACGACGGCGCGCATACCCTTGCCGTACAGATACGCAATTTCGGCCGCGCCTGTTATGCCGCAGTCCACCGTTATTACAAAGGTAACGCCCTCGTCCGTCAGCCAGTCTATTGCCGGACTGTTCAGGCCGTAGCCCTCATCCTCTCTGGAGGGGATGTATATTACGGCGTTCTCGGCGCCGAGCTCAACCAGCGCGTCGTACATCAGAGCGGAGGCGGTTATGCCGTCTACGTCATAATCGCCGAAAACCGCAATTTTCTCGCCTTGCTTAATCGCGCCGAGGATTGCGGCGACGGCCTTATCCATATCGCGCAGAGCAAAGGGCGAGTAGCACTTTTTTATATCGTCAGAGGCAAAGCTCAGCGCCTCTTCCGTGTCTGTTACGCCTCTGGACGCAAGAATACACGCGGGGATATTCGGAATTCCCGCGTTAACCAGCTCTATTGCGTCGCGGCGGTCAAAGCCGCGAATTTTCCAGTGTGTAAATCTCAAGGTATGTGTTTATTGTCTTTTTATTTTATTAAGGACGGGCGGCTCAATTTGCGTTTTGTATATAAATTACGCCTTTCCCCGCACCTTATCATACGCGGCGGACACTGCTCTTGCCGCCAGCTCGTCTATATTCCCGGGTTCGGTTTCCATCGCGGTAATGCCGCGCTCCGTAACGCCGCCCGGCGTTGCAACTGCCGTTACCGTCGCCTTTGGGTCGCCCTTTGCGGCGGACGTGAACAGCGCCTGCGCTATATCGCGGCAGTCGGCCTCATTAAGGCCGAGGGCTGTGCCCGCCGATATGTACGCGGAAATCATTCTTGCGGCAAAGCCCAGTCCGCAGCCGGAAAATGCCGTATATTTCGGCAGCTCGGCCTCTGTTGTTTCAACCGCTATGCCGAACGTGCCGAACACGCGCGCAAGCTCTTCCGGGCAATGCGTATATGCAATAATGCCGCTGCCGTCTTCTATCGAGGTCGTCGGCATTGCGAGGATTATTTCGGCTCCGGGCAGAGCCGCCGTCAGCTCGGCGGACGATACGCCCGCCATACAGGACACGATTGTTTTGCCTGAATAGTCGGTCTTGGCAAGCTCTCGAGACAATTCGCGGAAAACGCCGGGACGCACCGTTAAGAAAACAACGTCTGCGGCTTTGGAAAGCTCCGGCAGACTGCCGAAAACGCCGTTTTGCGGCTCCGCCTTTTCCGGGCGAACGCCGATGTAAATGTCCGCAATCGGCACCTGCGCTCCGCTGTGAAGCGCGGCGCAAACCGCGTGCCCTAAATGTCCGGCGCCGAAAACGCCGTATTTTATATTAGACAATTGCGTATCCCCGCTGATTTTCATTTTTCGGAACCTAACTGCCGCGAATAAAGTTAACGCCGCTTTCGCGGCGTAGAACTTACTCGGAATTTAGCTGCGCTGTACCTTGCCTGAGCGCAGGCAGCGCGTGCAGACGTGCACGTGCTTCGGCGTTCCGTCTACTATGGCGGCGACGCGCTTGACATTGGGCTTCCAGGTTCTGTTGGAACGTCTGTGCGAGTGGCTGACCTGAATTCCGAAGGTCACGCCTTTGCCGCAGTAATCACATTTTGCCATTTTGCGTTCCTCCTTATATGTTGGCCTTGGCCGTTGCGACAAGCGCCGCGAAAGCGTCCGGCTGGTGTATTGCAATCTCAGACAGGCTCTTGCGGTTAAGCCCGATTCCTGCCTTTTTAAGCCCGTTGATAAAGCGGGAATAGTTAATATCGTTCAGGCGGCAGGCCGCGGAAATACGCGTGATCCACAGCGAACGGAACTGGCGCTTTTTCAGCTTGCGTCCGACATACGCGTAACGCAGGCTCTTCATAACGGCCTGATTGGCCATCTTGTAATGCTTTGATTTTGCCCCGAAGTATCCCTTGGCGAGGCGGAGTATTTTTTTGCGTCTTTTACGGGTAGACAGCGCACCTTTTACTCTTGCCATTTATATTTTCTCCGAATGTGATTTAATTAACCCGCGCGTGACGGGCGTTTGGTCGCTTGCCTTGAGCTAAGCTGTTTTTGAGCCGCGCTCAGGGTTATTTGTAAGGGATGAGCTGCTTAATCGCTGGCGCGTTTGTCACGTCTGCATAGGCGCCCTTGCGCAGGCCGCGCTTACGCTTTGTTGACTTCTTGTTAAGAATGTGACTTTTATTAGCGTGCGCACGCTTGACAAGACCTGATTTCGTCAGGCTGAAGCGTTTTTTTGCGCCGCTGTGCGTTTTTATTTTCGGCATGATTGACTCCTAATTTAATTAAAAATCGCAAAAGGACAGACGTCCTTATATGCGGCTTTATTCTTTTGTGGTTCCGGCGGCTTCTGCGGCGGGCGCACTCACTTCAGCTGTGCTGACCTCCGGCTTTGCTGCCTTGCTCTCGGACTTTTTTGATTCCGGATTTTTGTCCTCGGAATTCTTGACCTCCGGCTTGCCGCCCTTGTCGTCCCTGGCCGTCTGGTTTTTCGGCGGCTTCTGCTCTTTAAGGGCGGGCTTCGGCGAAAGGAAAATGCTCATAAGCTTTCCCTCAAGGTTCGGCGCTTTGTCTACAACGGCAATGTCTGAGCAGCCCTCCGCAAAATCCATAAGGTGCTGGCGGCCGATGTCCAGATGGGTCATCTCGCGGCCGCGAAAACGAACCGTAACCTTGAGCCTGTCGCCGGCGGAAAGAAATTTCTGGCCGTTGCGCAGCTTTGTGTTAAAGTCGTTTTGCCCTATGCTCGGCGACATTTTAATTTCCTTAAGCTCAACCGCGTGCGAGGCCTTTTTCTGTTCCTTTTCGCGCTTTTGCTGGTCGAACTTAAACTTGCCGTAGTCCATTATTTTGCAAACGGGCGGTTTTGCCGTCGGGCTGACCTTTACAAGGTCGAGTCCCTCGGCGATTGCGCGCTTTAAGGCGTCCTTCGGCCCCATTATGCCGAGAGGCGTGCCGTCCTGCGCAACGAGTCGAACCTCTTT
>JAISTA010000126.1 GCA_031272845.1 Oscillospiraceae bacterium | reverse complement strand
GACGTGGGCTCTTCCGATCTAAAAACACCAAAACCGAGCAATAAACGCACGGGACGCTGAGGGCAGCGTCCCCTACAGCGCACCGTCCGAAATACCGCGTGCCCAAAAACCGCGCCCGCGTGTCCCGACGCGCGAAGCGCGTCCTAGGACAACGCACCTGTACGCACCTATGCCAGACGGACACGTTGGTTTGACGTAACACCCAGCGGCGAACCAAACAAGGGACGTCGAGGACGCCGTCCCCTACGGGAACGTTGTGGCAGCGGGTACGCAACCGCACCGCAAGACATACCCCCGCCGCCACCACAACATCCATTGCGTCGGGACACGCACCATAATTGCCGCTAGAGCGTGCGGCAGCGATCGTAGCAGTATCGTCCTTCCGGTTACCACCCCCACCGCAGTTCGCGCACAAATGCAGTCTTACCTAAGTCTTTGGCCCCGCAACAGACTTCGCCCCTGCGTGCGGCGGTGCGCTGGCGTTCGGACGCTGCACCGCACTTCTCGCGGTGTGGGTACAATCCTAATTGCAGCTACACCGCCCGCCCGGCATAAAAAAAGATTTGCTTCTTTCTAAAAGAAGTCGCCCCTTTTTGGTTACTTTTTCCGGCGAAGCGGAAAAAGTAACCGCCCGCCGCGTAGGCGCTTTAGCTGTGAATAGAAGAACAGCCGAGTCCATATTCCAAACACCGTAACCCGCCCCAAACAGAGAACTTTTCGTTCCCGCCGTAAGATTTTCGTCTAAAAGAACATCAACACCGCGCGGCCGAGTCCCTATTCCCAACCCCGCACCCCGCCCCAAACAGAGAACCTTTCGCTCCCGCCTAAACATTACCGTATAAAAGAACATCACCGACGCGGCAAGTACAAACCAAAAAAACTGTACAAAAAAGGACCCCCAAAATGCCCATCTCCCCAAAAACTAAACCCCTCTCGGAGCCCCCGGAACACCTAACCTCAAACGGCGACGGCGCGGTTTGGCGCAGGTATTTTGCGCGAGGGCTTGACGGGGTAATTATAGCCGCTATCTGGAGCGCAATTTTGGCGCTTTGCTTTCATGTCAACATATTTGCGCGGCAGCCCTGGCGAAATTTTCTTGACCTGTACATCGAAGCGGCCGCTTTGCTTTTTATCGAGCCGCTTTTGCTGACGCTGTTCGGCACGACGCCCGGAAAACGTATTTTCGGCATATCCGTCCTTTCGGCAACCGGCAAAAGGCTGACATATCAGGAGGCCTTTCTTCGCACCTTTGAGGTTTACCGGTTCGGCGAGGGATTTTATCTTCCTATTTACAGCCTGATTCGAAATTACATCTCGTATAACAACAAAGGACAAAAGAACGAGCCGCGCCAGTGGGACATTTCCGCAGGCTCCGTCCTCCTGATTAAGCGCCGGCAAACAAGTTGGTATCAGCCGCTTGCATACCTGCTTGTTTTGGCGGCGCTGGCGGCGGCGCTGGTGCTTGCGGCGTTTGTGCCGCGAGTGCCGCCGAATACGGGACGGCTGACCGTCGCGCAATTCGCGGAGAACTACAATTATCTTGCGCGGTATTACAAAGCAAAGGCGATGCTTGACAGCAGCGGCGAGTGGTACATAACTGAGACCGTCAGTGACGATTGGGGCGAGCTTATTTTAGGCGACGGCACGGCAGACGGATTTCCGCTGCGGCTTGGAACGCCGGAGCTGCGCTTTGAAACAGACGAAAACGGATATATTACAAGCGTGGAGTTCACCTACACCTCAGCGCTGGACGACACTGTAATTTACTTTGAGTATATTGATCCGCTTTACCCGGCGGCGCTTGCCGTTGCCTGCGCGCAGAAGGAGTATTCCGCCCTCAGCAGCAGCGCCGATCGGATATATGACGCGCTGCGGGGTTATTTGGACTTTTCGGAATGCGGGACGCAATTTGCGTTTAGCATAAGCGGCAGCACGATTACAATCACAATCACACCATAATCCGGAGCCACCATACGTCCCTGTTCACAGAACAAAAAGACACACCATTCCGGCCCGCCCATGCTGGTGTCATTTCAGACCCGGAACAACCGGCACTGCTGACCTCAACCGGCGAGGACGCGGGTTTTCGCAGACTTTTTGCGCGTGTGCTCGACACCTTACTTGCGGTAATTCTGTTTGCGGCGGTTCCGCTGCTGTATCATAACGTCAGCTATTGGTGTTTCTATGCCATAGGCGGCGGCATGTTGCTCTGGCTGTTTATCGAGCCGATTTTCCTCACGCTGTTCGGCACGACGCCCGGAAAACGCATTTTCGGCATATCTGTCCTTTCGGCAACCGGCAAAAAACTGACGTATGGAAAAGCCCTCCGGCGCACACATTCTGTTTACCGGTACGGCAGCCGAGGCATTCCCGACGCGTATGGCAGCGACGACCCCGAAAAGAACATGCCGTGCCGCTGTGATGTATCGGCGGGCTCCGTTGTTCTAATCAAGAGCCAAAAGCTCAAGTGGTATCAACCCGCAGTTTATTTTCTCGTCTGGGCGGCACTTATTTTTGCCATGCTGCTTGCGGCGTTTGTGCCGCGAGTGCCGCCGAACAGGGGACGGCTCACCGTCGCGCAGTTCGCGGAAAATTACAACTATCTGGCGCACTATTATAAAAGAGAAAGCCGAAGCTTCAAGCTGGGCAGCGAGGGAATTTGGGTTGAAGCTCAGAACAACAGTGATGTGTGGTGGCTCTCGGTTACAAGCGGCGAGTTCAATATTTGGCTCAAAAAGCCGATTTTCAGCTTTGAAACGGACGCGGACGGGTATATTACGCAGGTGCGGCTCAAATACAGCTCTGAGGTATCCGCATATTTATATTTGCCGTTTATAATGCCTGTATTTCTTGCGGTTGTGTGCGCGCAGGATGAATATTCGTTATTCCATAATCCTGCACCGCAGATTGCCGATAGCTTGAGCGGAAACGAGGAATACACAGGCTGCGGAACGCGTATTACATATCTCCGCGAAGGGGAAATGCACGCCGTTACAATCACCATAACACCATAATCAGGAGCCAACATATGTCCATATTCAAAAAACTAAAGGACGGGCTGTCCAAAACCTCGCGCGGCGTAGCCGGCGCGTTTGCCGCCGCAACCGGCGTTAACGACGAGCTGTTTGACGAGCTTGAAGAAACCCTGATTCTCGCAGACGCCGGCACGGAGGTCGCGGCGGAGATTATCGGGAGCCTGCGCCGGGAGGTAAAGACCGAAAACCTGCGCGGACTTGACGAGGTGCGCGCGGCGCTTGTTGAAATAATCGCGCAAATGCTCACGGATTCGGACGCGCGGGACGCCGAGGACGGAATCCCGCGCCTTATACTCGTCACGGGCGTAAACGGCGCGGGAAAAACCACCACGATCGGAAAGCTTGCCGCAAGGCTCACGGCTGACGGCAAAAAGGTTCTGCTTGTCGCGGCGGACACGTTCCGCGCGGCGGCGGGCGAGCAGCTCACTGTCTGGGCAAAACGCGCAGGGTGCGACATTGTCGCGCGCGCCGAGGGCGCGGACCCCGCGGCCGTTGTGTTTGACGGACTTGCGGCCGCCAAGGCAAGACGCGCTGAGGCTGTGATAATCGACACGGCGGGCCGTCTGCAAAATAAGGAAAACCTTATGCGCGAGCTTGAGAAGATTAACCGCGTTGTCGAGCGCGAGGCGCCCGGATTTTCGCGTGAAACGCTGCTGGTGCTGGACGCGACGACCGGTCAGAACGGTCTTTTGCAGGCGCAGGAATTCGGAAAGGCCGCCGCGATAACGGGAATTGTGCTGACAAAGCTGGACGGCACAGCTAAAGGCGGCATAGCGCTTGCCGTGCGCTCAAGGCTCGGTCTGCCGGTGAAATACGCGGGAGTGGGCGAGAAGACAGACGACCTGCTGGAGTTTGACGCAAGGGACTTTGCGGAGGGACTGGTCGGCATATAGACGCGCGGAGATGATTTCCGCGCAAGTAAGCTGTGGGAGGAGCATTTGATGTATGAAATAAGAAAAGCGTCCGGAGCCGATATTCCGATGCTGATCAGCCTTCGGCTGGAGGTTCTGCGCAGCGCCAATAAGCTGCCGCCGGATACTCCGCTGCCTGAGGTCGAAAAAAACACCGCAGAGCTTCTTCGCCGGAACTTTGAAAATCAAACTACGCTGCTTGCGTATGACGGCGGCGTTTTGATCGGCTGCGGCAGCGTATGCTATTACGCAATTCTGCCGACCTGCGGCTGTCCGTCGGGTCTTCGCGCTTACGTTATGAATATGTATACGCGGCAGGCGCACAGACGGCGCGGAGCCGCGTCCGCGATACTTGCGGAATTAGTCAGAGACGCGCACGGGCGCGGCTGTTTTGCGATAGCCTTGGAGGCGACCGATATGGGGTGCTCGGTATACGAAAAATTCGGCTTCACAGCCGCCGAAAATGAAATGGTCCTGCGGGGCGCATTTGCAGACAGCGGCGGCAAAGCCGATAATTCAGGAGAACGGGCAAGTGACTGACTTTTACGCGGAACTGCGTGACCGGAGCGGACGCGCGGGGTATGGATTGTCCCGCCGAACGCTCTAACGCTTCTTATCTATCTGCTTGTTCAGCGCCGCAAGCGCGTCTGACAGCGTTCCGACCTTGTTTACAAGGCCGAGCTTCACGGCCTCCGCGCCGGAAAGAATCGTGCCGACATCGGCCGCCATTTCGCCGACGTTTTCCATAAGGCGGACAAATTCCAGCCTTTTGACACGCGAGCAGCGGGTTACAAAATCAACGATCCTGTCCTGTACCTTTGCAAAGTAGTTGTACGTCTGTTCAACGCCGATTACAACGCCCGTCATACGCACGGGATGCACCGTCATTGTCGCCGTCGGCGCGATGAGCGTATATTTTGCCGAAACGGCAAGCGGAATGCCGATTGAATGCCCGCCGCCGAGCACGAGAGACACAGTCGGCTTCTGCATACCGGCAATCATCTCGGCAATCGCAAGACCCGCCTCAATGTCGCCACCGGCGGTGTTCAGCAAAAACAAAACGCCGCTGATTTCAGACGACTGCTCAATTTCGGCAAGCTGCGGCAGGATGTGCTCGTATTTTGTGGTTTTAGTCTCCTCCGGCAGAATCTGGTGACCCTCAATCTGCCCGATAATAGACATACAGTAAATCCCCGTCGGGCGCGACTGCGTCTGCCCGTATTCCTCAACTGCTTCCCTTTGCATATTGTCTCCCTTAGTTTTAGTTTTACATTTCCTTTATTTTGCCGCAAAGCGTACTACATATACAGGAGCACGATAAAATGAAGCCTTTTACAATACTCCTCGCCACGTCAAATCAAGGCAAGCTGCGCGAGATACGCGAGCTTTTCACCGCCCGCGCTGTTTGTTCGCCGCATGACCTCGGCGTTTTTGCCGACGCACCCGAAACGGGCGAAACCTTTGCCGAAAACGCAATGCAAAAGGCGCGCTTTTACCGCGACGCGGCGGCGCGCGTATCAACAACGCCGTTTCTCGTGATAGCGGACGATTCGGGTATTGCCGTCGCGGCACTCGGCGGCTTTCCCGGCATACACTCCAAGCGCTGGGCAGGCGATCACGTGACGGACGCCGAGAGGTGCGAGCTTCTTCTGGAAAAAATGGCGGGCATATCCGACCGCCGGGCGGAATTTGTCTGCGCGGCGGCGGCAATCCTGCCTGACGGACAGGAAATTGCCGTAACAGGTACGCTTGAGGGCGAGCTTCTGCGCGCACTGCAGGGCGAAAACGGCTTCGGCTACGACCCAATATTTTTTGTCCCGGAGCTAGGCAAAACCTGCGCTGAGTTAACGCGGGAGGAGAAAAACGCGGTTTCGCACAGGGGAAAGGCAATGCGGGCTCTGCGTGAGAGCATTTTGGCAAACGGCTGACAAAAATGCGGGCTGTTTGCGGGCGCGGCGGGGTATCCCGGCGCGGCGAAACGCATCCGAAATCCCACCCAACCACCGCGCCCGCGTGTCCCGAAGCGGTGTGTTGCGGCAATCCCATGTAGGGGA
>JAISTA010000106.1 GCA_031272845.1 Oscillospiraceae bacterium | reverse complement strand
GCCGTTACATACGAGGATCAGAGCGAAAAAGGTCAGGGCTTTTTGTCGAGGCTGTTCAAGTAATCGGCGGACGGATAACCGCAAAAGCCACCGGCGCGGATACATATGGCTGACACACTGCAATTACAACTTTATCAGGCCGGTCTGTGCCTTGCCGTCGGGCTTTTCTGCGGCGTGCTGTACGATTTTTTTCGTGCGGTGCGCCGCCGTGTTGCCGGCCGGGCGGTCGGCGCGGTGTGCGACGCGCTGTTTTGCGCCGCCGCCTGCTCCGCGCTGTTTTTACTTGGGCTGACGGCGGGACAGGGACGGCAGCGCGTCGTATTCTGCGTCGTCGCGATTATCGGCGGCGGGCTTTACGGCCTGTTTTTGTCGTACTACGTGCTCGGGGCGTGGTCCGCCGTGCTGGGCGCCGTCGCGGCCGTGCTCCGCTTTGTAAAAAGGGCGCTTGTATGTGTTTTTTTAACCGCCTACAACATATTGCGTAAGCCTATCGGTTGGTTCCTGCGTATTTGTTACAAATTTGTGAACAAGCTGTGCGGCCAGTTGAAAAAAGGTTCAAACAGTGCTATAGTGACAAAACACAAATTTGAAGCTAGGCTGAGACAGGCTCGCCTGCAAAGGCGCGTCAGAAAGCGCGCCGCCGCGAGAATGGCGGAGGCAGGTGCAGGACGCGTTCACAGTCAGTCTTACGCGATAACGCCGAAAAAGGAGTTGACCAAAAGTGAAAAGCATGTACGGGTCAACCCGGGAAGGCCGGCCAAGCGCCGTGACGCACCAAAAAAAAGCGGCGCTGATAATTCTTCTGGCGATTCTGGTAATAGCAAGCGCGTGGTTTATTAGCCTGAACAAGCAGCGCCTGGCACTGCTCGCGCTGCAAAGCACCGCGCAGTCTCAGCTGGACAATCTGCGGGCGGAGGTTGATGCAAAGCGGTGGTACCTCGCAAATCCGAACGCGCCCGAAACAAAGGAATGGCTTGCCTACCAAAACGGCTACATTAACCCCGGGGACATTGTCGTCCGCGTGGGAGCGGACGGCGGCAATGGCTGACGGACGCGAAAACAAAAAGCAAGACGGATTAAATTTACCGGACAGGCCCGCGGGAGGTTATCTCTCGGGCTTGTCGTCCTTTGCGGAGCTTTTGGGCACCGTTGAGCTGGCAGCAAGGGACGCGGAGCGCCTTTCCCGCGAGCTGGACGAGCAAAACGCAGGTATTCCCGGCAAGCCGAAGCTCCCCGACATACCGAACATCCCGGAAGCGGCGCTTTCCTCGCAGACGGCGGACAAAAAGGAGCCTGAGCCGACTGTTGAGGAGCTTTTGGCCGAGCTGGACGGACTTGTCGGCCTGACTGAAATTAAGCGCGACGTTCGCAGTCTTATGAATCTCGTGCAAATGCGCCGGCGGCGGCGAGAGGCGGGGCTGAAGCCGCCGGATATAACGCTGCATATGGTGTTTTACGGCAACCCCGGCACGGGCAAAACAACCGTCGCGAGGATTCTCGGCAGGCTGTACCGCGCGGCGGGCGTTCTGCCGCAGGGTCAGCTTGTGGAAACAAACAGAGCGGGACTTGTCGCGGGCTTTGTCGGGCAAACCGCGCCTAAAACGGCGGAGGTCGTGCAGTCGGCAATCGGCGGCGTGCTGTTTATCGACGAGGCGTATTCGCTCACGCCGGAAAACGCGCAGAACGACTTCGGCCATGAAGCCGTCGAGACACTGCTGACAATGATGGAGGACAACCGGGACAGGCTTGTCGTTATCGCGGCGGGCTATCGCGGGGAAATGGAGCGGTTCATTTCGTCAAACCCCGGCCTGGAGTCCCGCTTTGCGAGGTATTTTGAGTTTCCGGACTATACGCCGGAGGAGCTTTTTGAGATACTGCAAACGCAGTGCCGTAGCCGTGAATACAGCCTGACTGACGGGGCGGCGCAAACACTCAAGACATATTTTCAGGAGCTGCATCTGCTGCGCGGCCGCAATTTCGGCAATGCGCGCGAGGTCCGCAATCTGCTTGAGCGCGCCGTTTCCGCGCACGCGGACAGGCTCGCGGCGGGCACGGCTGACGGCGAAAAGCCCGGCGAAGAGCAGGCGCGGCAAGAGCTTATGCTGCTCACGCAGGCGGACGCGCAGGCCGCAATCAGCGAGTAGACGCGCCGTGCGGCGATAGATTTTCCCTGTATAGTCAAACCACTTGAAAAACGGTTCGGCTTTGCGGTCTATTTTCCGCATTGCTGTGTCGTCGTCCTTGCCGGGTTACGACACGCCTGCGTCCTCCTCCTGGCAATCCGAAAAATATTCTCGCAAATCCGAACCGCTTTTCAAGTGGTTTGACTATACAAAACGCGAACCGGGTTCGCGTTTTTTTATTTGGCTTTTAATTAAGGGGTGTTGAGACTGCTCTGAAACAGACGGATTCAAGAAAAATTTTGAGTGCTTTTCGGCGAGAAGTACGCAGGCGGGCTGACGCTCTACCCCCGGGCGACGAACCGAAATGCGCCGAAATTTGCTTGATAACTGCTTTGAACCGGTAGTATCATCGCGCCTTAGGTAATAAACTGCAAAAAAATAATAAATTTATGCTTTTTGCTATCTTTACAAATGAGTCTATTTGTGCTAAAATGCATTATCGTTCTTGCGGGCAAATTGTTAAGGCAATTTGCCGCAGAGGAGCAAAAAATAAAATTTCAGGAGAAAGTAGAAATGAAAAAGCCAATCAAGCTTCTTGCGGCTGTGCTTGCCGCAGCGCTTCTGGTTTCAACCGCCTCGTGCAAGCTTTTTGACAAGGCAAAGGATGCGTTAAACTCCGCCAAAACAGGCGACGAGCTTTATTCCGCGCTGGAGTACGCCGTGCGCTCGGCCGGCAATGCGGATTCAGACGATCTGCCCGGCACGTTCACATTTTCCGCGTATGTAACCTACGAAGCGGACAGCTATTCCTTTGAGGACGAGGAAAAGGACAGCATCTTTATCTTCGCGGTTATCGCGCGCGATTTTGAGCACGATCTGGTTCTTGACGTCACGGATTACAAGGGCACGCTTCCGAAAGAGGGCGACTATATCAGCGTAAAAGCGACCTTTGAGGGCTCCGTTTCCTGGATTGAGGACGGCGAGCAGACAAAGTATCTCTGGCTCAAGGCAGCCGAAATCGCCCCGCTTGCGGATGAAGAGCCTGAGGTAAACACAACGGCGACGACAGCTGTCAGCATGCCTAATCTCAGCGGCGAGCTTACGTTTAAGGGCGCGCATTTCTCTGAGGACATCTACGGCGAAGCCATCGTCGTGTACTTTGACTTTAAGAACACCGGCTCAATTGACACGGCTCCGCTGCTGTCCAGACTGGAGTTCTACACAGCGGACGAAACCGCAGCCTCGCTCTCCCGTTCGAATTCCGACGCAAAGGAGTTTGACGGCTCGTATCTGAGCACGGGCGCCGGCATAACGGACAAGACAAGCGCCGGCAAAACACTGCCGTATTTCCTGACGCTTAAGGTACCGACGGAAGAGGGCGTTGACGCAAGCAGCATTTTGATCGAAATCTATGACGACAATTTCAACCTTGCGTATCAGTATCAGCTTGACGTGGCGGAAAACCTCGCCGCCCTTTCCTGATAAAGGCGGCTGACTATGACTGCATATAAACGCGCCTGGAATACGCTTATTGCCGGGATAATCGGCGGCCCCTTCGCGGGTGTTGTCGCCGTGATCATCGGCGGGTTTTTTACGGAAAATATGCTGATTCTAATTGCCGCCGCAATCGTCATCTGCGTTCTTGTGTGGCTTGTTACGATTTTCGGCGAGGCGATTAAGTTTGAGATTTCCGACAGCGGCGAGTTCGCGTACTTCAAGCGCGGCAAGCTAAAGCACCGCTTTGACCTGAAAAAATGCTCCGTCGGCTATCACCGCCGCTCGCGCGGCGCAAGCGACCACACGATTACGCTGAAGATACTGTCCTTCGGCGAGGACGGCACGTCAGAGGAAACCGACATTGACGCTTCACCTCTCGGGCAAATGCGCTTTGAGCGGATGTTTGCGCAGATGGAGACGTTTGCGATTAAGGAAGAGGTTCGGCTGTAAGCGAGACGCTTAAGCGAAAACCTACATAGAAAAACCGGAGGGACTGCGCAGTCCCTCCGGTTTTTTGTATGCGTATATGCCGTGCGCCAGGGCTCAGCCGATCGCCCAGCTTGGCAGCCACTTTAAGAAAATATTGATGTACTCATTCGGCGTTTGTATGCCGGACAGCACCGGGTAAAACAAACAGAACAGCGCCCCGCAGAAGCCCGTAAAGCCGTAGACCCAGCGCTTTGCGAGCCGGTCCTTGCTCGAAAGCGCCGCGTCAAAGATGTACGCCAGCGCGATTACGAGGAAAATCAGGCTCGGGAAGTAGTGGTAGCTGAACACGCAGCGCTTAACCAGCATCCACGGCAGAAGCTGCGAGAAAAATCCGATGAGAATCAGCAGAGCGCGCAGCTCCTTTTGCTTGAGCCAAAACCAGAACATTGATATAACCGCGATAAGTCCCGCCCACGTTATCGCGGGGTTAGTCATGCTGATAATCGAGCCGTGGCTCCCGCTGACGATACCGTCCTTTCTGTAGAACAAAATCGGATAGCCGTCCACTATCCACTGATACCACTGCGACTGATACGGGTGCGTCGCGGTTAAATCCTTATGGTAGTTGAACATAGACTTTTGGTATGACCATACTACATTTTTATAATACTTTATATCCCAAAGCATTCCGCCCTTTACCGACATATTTGAGGATATGCCGTACGGGATATACGCAAGGCAGTAAATCACGGCGGGCAGCATAATAAAGAACACAAACGCCATACCCATAAGCGGCAAACCCTGCCGCGCGATAAACGCTCCTGCGGATTTATACCGCCCGGAGGTGCGGCAGGCGCGTCCGTCCAGCACAAGCTTTAGTATGAACATCGCAAGCAGGCCCGCGCCCGCGTATATCACAATCCATTTTGTCGCCGCGCCGACGCCGAAAGAAAGCCCCGCAAGCGCGAGAGGACGCATTTTTTTCGCTGTTTTGTTCTCGTCCGCGCACATAAACCGGTACATAAAGTAAAACGACAGCAGGATGAAAAATACGGGGTACGAATCTATCGTCGCAATGCGCGTTTGCGCAAAGTGCATAAAGTCAACGCCGAGCAGCATCGTTCCGCAAACGGCAACCGCCGTTTTGCCGAACATGTTTTTCAGCAGCAGATACATAACAAGCAGCTGCAAAATGCCGAAAAACGTGCCTGTTGCGCGCCAGCCGAAGGGCGTCATCCCAAAGGCGCGGATTCCGAGCGTCATTATAATCTTTGCAAGCGGCGGATGCGCGGTGTCATACATTGACTCGCCCTGAATCGCCTGAAACGCGGAGGTCGCGTGGTAAATCTCGTCGAAATACGTGCCCTGCATGTAGGTCGGGTTCGTGGAGGCCGTGTCCTGCTCGTCGCAAAGCAGGGGAGCGCCTGAAATGCCGATGCGCAGCCCCTGCGGGTTGTACACAACGATTTCGCCGAGGCGTATCGGCAGTGAAACCGCACGCACGCGCAGATATTTCGCCCTGAATACACCGTTCGGGAACTGCTCAAGGTTAATTACGGCGGTTTGCCACGCGAACAGGCGCGAATGATCCTGCGGCATAGCAGCCTCATCGGCCGACGAAATGTGGTTTGCGGTCTGCGGCTTTTGCCCGCCCGTGACCTCTGTCCAGCTCTCGCCGTCCAGCGAATAATCGAGCTCATAGCCGCCGTTTTTGTCGCCGGAATAGTAGATGATTTTGCCTATATCTGTCTCGTTTTCGAGCGCGATAACGGCGCTGTCATTTCCGCTTGTGAATTTCAGAAAGGTCTGCGGGGCGGTAAAGCCGCCGAGCAGAAAAAAGTCTACAAACGTAAACACCGCAAGCAGAATAATGAGCGGCGCAATGTCGTGCCGCGTGAGCTTGTGAAGCGTAACGCGCAAGGGCTTTTTGACCTTAACGCGCTTTACGGTTTCCGCGTACTCGCGAATCCAGTCCAGCGAGCCGGCCTTGCGGCGCGAAACATGAATGCCGTAGCAAACAAAGCCGATGCAAACCGCAGCTGTCAATAATAAAAACGCTCCGTGGATTGCTTCCGTCAATATTCGTTCCAAGAATGTCACCTGCTGCTTATGTAATGATTATAATTGTTCGTCCGCGCCGCCGATTTTTGCCAGCACGGCCGTAAAATATTCCGGGAGCCCGCTCTCAACGCTGACGGTCTCGCCGCTTTTCGGATGGATAAATCTCAGCCGCCGCGCGTGCAAAACCTGCGCCTGCTCGCCGATTTTTGCGTCAAACCCGCCGTACAGCCTGTCACCTACAATGGGATGCCCGATATGAGAAAGGTGCACGCGTATCTGGTGCGTTCTGCCGGTCTTCAGCCGCAGCTCGGCATAGCTGTACACCGTGCCGAAAGCCTCGTACTGCGCGAGAACGGTGTATTCTGTCACCGCTTCCTTGCCGCTGCGGTAATTCACGGCCTGTTTTTGCCGGTTAACCTCGCTGCGCCCGATCGGGTAGGACAACACACCCTCTGAAAAAGGAAGCCTGCCTCGCACCACCGCGTTGTAAACGCGGCCGAGCTCGCGGGTTTTGAGCTGCTTTGTCAGCGATAAATGCGCCGCGTCGTTTTTCGCGGCGATAATCAATCCCGAGGTGTCTTTATCCAGGCGGTGGACTATTCCGGGGCGAATCGCGTCGTCCGCTTGCGAAAGACCGCCGCCGCATTGGTGCAAAAGCGCGTTTACAAGCGTCCCGCTCTCATGTCCGTTTGAGGCGTGCACAACCATCCCGCGCGGCTTATTGACGACGATAACGTCCTCATCCTCATACGCAATGTCGAGCGCAATAGCCTCCGCAAACGCCCTTTGCAAAGGCTCATCTGCAAGCTGCACCGTGATAGTGTCGCCGTAGCTGACGCAAAGGCTCTTGTTCACAGCGGCGGGACTGCCGCCGGACGCGAGGGTAACGGACACGCCGCCCTTTTCAACCGCGCGCGCCGCCTTTGAGCGCGTGACAGGCAAAAGCGCCTCCTGTCCGCAGTCCTGACAGTAGAACGCAATCGCCTGATCCAGCCGCGCTCCGTGCAGGCTTTCCGGCACGGAAAAAGTAAACTGTTTCATATTGCTTTATAGGCGCTGCCGCCGCCTGCGCGGCTCCGAAAAACCGCAGCGGCCGACTCGCCCTGCGCTTTAATCCAGCAAATCGTCCAGCGCAGCCGTATCATAGGAATCCGGCAGGCCGGAGGATTCAAGCTCCGCCAAAATATCGTCGATCGTCGGCTCGCCGTAGGGCGCGGACTGTGCCGGTGCGCTGTATCGCGGCGTTTGCGCCGGGGCGGAAGCCGCCGGGCGGGGCGCATAGCCCTCGCGGCGCTCGGCAGGCCTTGCGGCAGCAGCCGCCGGTCTGGCAGGACGCTCAGCGGCGGGACGCGCGGCAGACGCCTGTGACGGCGCTGCGGGACGCTGACGCGGTGCGGCCGGAGCGGCTTCACGTCTCGGCTGTACGGGCGCAAATTCTGAATATATATCGCCGTTTTCCGGCGCGGGACGGCGCGGGCGCTCCGCAGGGCGCTCAATCGGCCGCTCGGCGGCAGCTCGCGGGGCTGCATCCTCCGGCGGACGGCGGCGCAGGGCGGCGGCCTCCTGCGGGCGCGGCTGACTGCGAACAGGCGCGTGAAGCGGGGTCTCCGCTCGCGGCTCACGCCTTGCCGGAGGAGCCTCCTGCACTGTGCGCGGACGCGCGGGCGCGGCATAGCCTTCGGCCGGAGCCTCCGCGCGGCGGTAATTGTCCACCTCATACGGCGTGTCGTACCTCGCGGCACGGCGGGCGGCCTTGCCCTCCTCTCTATCCTCGCGGCGCGGCGCGGGTGTATACTGCTTGACGTCCGGCTCGTACGCCTCTTCGTCCGGAGCTTCTTCAGGCTCCGCCGGAGCGGCTGCCGGCCGGCTTACGCGAAATGAGCCGAACTCAATCGGACGGTCGTCCTCCGGCTCCTCTTCCGCCGGGGTTTCGCGCGCGGCGCGGCGGCCTCTGCCGAAAAGCGGCTTTTTCTCGCGTGCGGCCTCCTGCACCTCGAACAGCTCCGCTGTGTCGCGGCGCTTTTTCTCGCCCGCAAGCTCAAACTGCTCCTCCTGCGTGAGGATACGTCCGCCGTCCGGAAGCGGCGCGGTGTCGGAGTAATTGCGGCGGCTGCGGCGCGTTTCGCGCGCGGTCTCCTCGCCGTAGCCCGCATAGCCCGGCTCGTCCGCGCGGCCGGAGGCCTCATCGTAAAACTCAATATCGTCAGTCAGCGGCATATCCTTTGCCTTTGACCTGCCTGATATGAGAATATACACAACAACGATAATAACACCGGCGGTTAACAGCATATCGGCAAAGTTGAACACCGGGAACTGGAAGCTGCCGACCTTCAAAAAGTCCAGCTGAATCATATCCGTCACGTAGCCGACGCGAATGCGGTCTATCCCGTTGCCGACAGTTCCGCCGAGCATAAGCGACAGGCCGAACGCGGCAAGACGGTTCCCGCGCAGTCTTATCATAAACAGCAGTATGATAACCGCGCCTATAACCGAAACAGCGGCGAGCACATACCGCGCCCAGGGCTGATTCTCCAGGAACGAAAACGACATTCCCTTGTTCTGCACGTGATAAATCGACAAAATTCCGGGAATGACAGTCTGTGGGTCATAAAGGGCGACCCGGTAGTTTACGAACAGCTTTATTATCTGGTCACAGAATATGGCGATCGCGGTGACAAGCAGAAAAATCATAGTTTCTCCTCGATTTTGCCCGGCATGAGCGGGCGTGAGTGAAATTTATTGGTCGTATGTTCAGCTGACGCGCCGCGCGGGCGCGGGTTTACTGCCGCAGCGCCGCCGCGCAGCGCGGGCAAAGTCCGTTTTCGTCTATATCCTCGTCGCGGTTCCAGCAGCGCAGGCATTTTTCCTTCTGCGAGGCTTCAACGAATACTGCCACACCGTCTATCTCAGACGGCGCGCCGTGCTCCCGCCCGTCCTGCGGCAAAACGGAGACAGAGGCCGTCATAAGCAGCGCCTTTAGGTCGAGACAGAACACGTCAGACAGCTTTTCCTCGGCGGCGTCTGTGACAAAAAGCGTCACCTCCGCGTCTAGAGACTTGCCTATCAGCTTTTCGGCGCGCGCCGTTTCAAGCGCCTTGTTCACAACACCGCGCAGGCGCAGGAGGTTCTCCCATTTGGCAGCGTCGTCCTCCGCCATAGAAAGCGCCGCGTCAAACGCGGGCATATCGTTCATCAGAACGGACTCCCCGTCCTCCGCCGCAGTGTGCGGGATTGCCGCCCAAACTTCCTCCGGCGTAAAGGCCAGTATCGGCGCAAGCAGACGCGTGAGCGCGGAGAGAATGTGCCGTACGGCGGTTCTCGCGCTGCGGCCTGAGCGTGAATCCGCACGGTCGCAATACAGGCGGTCCTTTATAACGTCAAGATAAAAGTTTGACAGAAACACCGCGCAGAAGGTGTGCACTCCGTGCGTGACTGTGTGGAACTCGTACACATCATACGCCGCGCGGGCTAACTTCACCAGCTCATTAAGCTTATGCAGCGCAAAGCGGTCGATTTCCAGCAGCTCGCTAAAAGGCAGCTCGTCCTCTTCCGTAAAGCCGGCAAGGTTGCCGAGGATAAAGCGCGCCGTGTTGCGAATTTTGAGGTACATTTCAGACAACTGCTTAAGTATGCCCGGAGACACGCGCACGTCCTGCTGATAATCGGAGGCGAGCACCCACAGGCGCAGAATATCCGCCCCGTAGGTTTTTATGACCTCGTCCGGCGCAACGGCGTTTCCGGCAGACTTGTGCATTGCGCGGCCCTGCTCATCAACCGTCCAGCCATGGGTTATAATCTCGCGGTAGGGCGCGATTCCGTTCGTGGCGACGCTTGTCAGCATGGACGACTGGAACCAGCCCCGGAACTGGTCTCCGCCCTCAAGATAAATGTCGGCGGGATATTGCAGATAACCGCGTTCTTTAAGTACAGCCGCGTGGCTCGAGCCGGAGTCAAACCAGCCGTCCAGCGTATCGGTCTCCTGCGTGAAATGCGCGCCGCCGCAGTGCGGGCAGACAAAGCCTTTCGGCAGAATCTCCGCCGCATTTTTTTCAAACCACGCGTTAGAGCCGTTTTCGGAGAACAGCGCGGAAACAGCCGCGACCGTTTCGTCCGTACATACGGGCTTGCCGCAATCGTCACAGTAGAACACCGGAATCGGCAGCCCCCAGTGGCGCTGGCGCGAAATGCACCAGTCGGACCGCTCGCGGATCATTGCGATCATGCGCTCCTTGCCCCATTTTGGATACCAGTCTATTCCGTCGCACTCGGCAATCGCCGTATCCTTGAGCGCCGCCGCCGAGCAAAACCACTGCTCCGTCGCGCGGAAGATTATCGGCTTTTTGCAGCGCCAGCAGTGCGGGTAGGAGTGCGTTATCTCCTCCGACGCAAGCAGCCGTCCCGCCGATTGCAGGTCTTCTATAATAACGTCTCCGGCCTTTGAATAGTGCTGACCCGCGTATTTCCCGGTTTCCTCCGTCAAAACGCCGTTTCCCGCTACGGGGACAAAGGGCTTTATGCCATACTCCGCGCAGACCGTGAAATCGTCCGCACCAAAGCCGGGAGCCGTGTGCACGCAGCCGGTTCCGCTCTCCTCCGTGACGTGAAAGCCGCAGATTATCGGAGACGGGCGGCGATAAGTATCATCAATTTCAGCAAGCGGGTGCTGTGTAATTATACCCTCAAGCGCCTTTCCGGATACAGTTTTTTCGATTTTAAGTGAAATTCCCGCCTTTTCGGCGACCGACTTCACGAGCGAAGCGGCGACGACGTAGGTTTTGCCGTTTGACCCGGCCGCAACCGCGTATTCAAGCGCCGGGTTCACGGAAATCGCGAGGTTTCCGGGGATAGTCCAGGCCGTCGTCGTCCAGATAACAAAGCTCGCGGACTCCGGCACAACGCCGCGTCCGTCAGTCACCGGGAATTCGACGAACAGAGCGGTTCCCGGCACGTCGGCATACTCAATTTCCGCCTCGGCAAGAGCCGTTTCGTCATTCGGGCACCAGTACACGGGCTTCAGGCCCTTGTAAATATACCCGCGCCGATACATTTCGCCGAAAACCTCAACCTCGCGCGCCTCAAACTTCGGATCCATCGTGAGGTACGGGTTATCCCACTCGCCTATAACGCCGAGACGCTGAAACTGCACGCGTTGCCGCTCGACAAAGTCCTGCGCAAAGGCGTGGCAGGCGCGGCGGAATTCCGGAATCGTCATTTTCTTGCGGTCGAGCTTGTTTTTCTTGATAATCGCGGTTTCAATCGGCATTCCGTGATTGTCCCATCCGGGAACATACGGCGACTGAAATCCCGCCATATTTTTATAGCGGACGATAGCGTCCTTAATCGACTTGTTCATCACGTGCCCGATGTGAATATCCCCATTTGAAAACGGCGGCCCGTCGTGCAGAATAAACAGCGGCTTGCCCGCGTTTTTCGCAATGAGCTTTTTGTATATCCCGCGCCGCTTGAAATCCTCAAGCATACCGGGCTCACGCCCGGCAAGGTTTGCTTTCATCGGGAAATCGGTTTTAGGGAGGGATATTGTCTGGTTATAGTCTTTTGTTTGAGAATTTTCGGTTGACATTTATTACTCCGGGTATGTGCTCCGTTTAGGGCGCCGCGTTTTTTCTTGCATTGCATTTTTGTCGGGCTTTGCGTATATTAAAGGCGGCTGTACCGCGCATAATTTTTCTGAATAACATTATAGCATAGTTGAGCGCGCGTGTCAATTGGGGAATTGCGGGTTTTTGTGTGAGGGGTTTGCGGCGGGGGTGGTGTTCTTTGCTACGGTAATCTATTGGCGGGAGCGGAAAGTTCTCTGTTTGGGACGGAGTGCGGTGTTTGGAATTAGGACTCGTCCGCGCGGGTGGTGTTCTTTGCGACGCAAAACTTTAGGCGAGAACGAAAAGTTCTCTGTTTGTGGCGGGGTGCGGTGTTTGGAATTAGGACTCGGCTGTTCTTCATGGCGAAGCTGTAGCGCCTACGCG
>JAISTA010000068.1 GCA_031272845.1 Oscillospiraceae bacterium | reverse complement strand
CACAAGTGTTTAAAATACGGAATCTCCGAGATACGCAAGCGTTAAAACGGGTATGCCGACAAGGTCACTGTCTGTAATCATCCGGCTCCTTTGATTTGACAATCGCGATATTCAACACGTTGCCCATTATTACAATCAGCGAGAGCATATACAGCCACGTCATCAGTATAACAAAGGACGCAAGCGAACCGTAAACAACGGTGTATTTAACCGAGGCTGAAATCATTTTTGAAAATATAACACTGACAATAACCGTCGCGACTGAGGCGGCGGTCGCCCCTATAAGGCGTATTCTGTGCCTGTCGCCCTTCGGCGCGGAAAAGGAATACAGACCGAAGTAAATCGCCGCCAGCATCAGAAACATCAGTAAAAACCGCAGGGATTTCCATAGCTGCGTCAGGTAATGTACGCCGAATTTATCGTTCAGCCAGTTCATAAGCCAGTCTCCGCCGACCATTATTACGCCGGAGAGGTATATTCCGACAATAAAAAGCGCCGAGACTAAAAACGCGAGTATATACGTAACCGCTCCGGGAAACCGCCGTTTGCCCTGAAGCTCCGCGCAAATGCTGGAAAACGCGCGCACAGCGGCAGAGGAGCTTGTCAGCATAACAAGCACGCCGAGTGAGAGCATAACGGGGCTTGTGGCCTTTTCAACGTACTGCAAAAAGTCCCGTATCGGCTCAAACGCCTGCTCCGGGATTATCTGCGCGAGCTCCGGGAGCAGATATCCCTCGCTGTCCGCAATATTTATCGTGGAGAGCAGCGCGACCGCGCAAATCAGTATCGGGAAAATGCTGATCGTGAGAAAATACGACATTGCGCCCGCCGAACGGCCGACATGCCCGCGCATATACATTCCCGCAGTCTTGCGGAACACGCGGTACAGCCTGAAGCGGTTTAGTCGCGGCGCGGCGACAAGCGCCTTATATTTGTGATTTATTAGGGCCAGTGTTTTCTTCATGTTTATTAGTCCCCGAAAGCGGCCTAGCGCTCCGCGCTGTCACGCCGTCCCTGAACAAAACTACCGCTGCGCGGCGGCAGCGGTAGTTCTTCAGTGTCCGGCTGAAAATCCTAAGGCAATAGCGCAATTGTATCGCCGCGTTTTTACTATGCTTTCTATAGCTTTTCCCCGCCGGTGTGCTTTTATTCGAATCATATCAACCAGAAACGCACGGGCGGAAAAATTCAGCGCCTTGAATTTGCGGAGCTTATCTTCCGAGATTGAACATTTTCAAAATTTTGTCGTACTCGCTCTCTTCGTCCGCGTCGTTATTCTGGAGCGGTCTCGGATCTAAAACAGGCTTTTGCGGCGCCTGCCGGCTCTGCTCGCGCTCCGGCACGGCTGCCCTCGGCGCTGACGACACGGGCGCTGTGCTCGCGGTTTCAGTCACTACGCGGCCGGGCTGCGGATCCTCGCGCTTTGCCTTGCCGAGCCAGTCTGACATTGAGGTCTGCTCGCCCGTTCCGGCGGAGGCGCTTTCCTCGCGCCGCGCCGGAGCCGCTGACTGAACAGGGCGCTGCGCCGGCTGCTGCACGGACTTTTTCGGAGCCTGAAGCGCTTTTTGCTGCTCCTCCGAAAAATGCGTTGCGATGACGGTGATTTTGATGGAATCCTCAAGCGATTCGTCAAACCCTGCACCGAAGATTATATTCGCGTCAGGATGCGCGCGCTCGGAGATCATACTTGCCGCAAGCTCGATTTCCTCAAGCGTGAGGTCAACCCCGCCGATTACGTTGATGATAATGCCCTGCGCCCCGTCAATTGAGGTCTGCATAAGTGCGGAGGACATTGCGGCGACAGCGGCGTTCGCCGCCTTTTCCTTGCCCGTTGCAACCGCCGTACCCATATGCGCAAGGCCGGAGCCCTTCATAATGCGGCAAATGTCCGCAAAATCGAGGTTTATCGCCTCTGTGTTTCTGACAATGCTCGATATGTTGAGCACCGCCTGATACAGCACGTCGTCTGCTATCTTAAACGCGTTTAAGAAGGTTATTTTCTGGTCTGTAACCTCTTTTAGCCGCTCGTTCGGGATTATAAACAGCGCGTCTACCTTGTCGCGCAGCTCGTCTATTCCGTCCTGCGCCTGCTGCATGCGCTTGGCGCCCTCAAACGAAAACGGCGTTGTTACAACCGCAATCGTCAGCTTGCCGGCCTCGCGCGCAATATCCGCGACGACCGGAGCCGCGCCCGTTCCCGTTCCGCCGCCCATACCGCAGGCGATGAAAATCATGTCCGCGTCCTCAAGCTCCTTTGCAATGTCGTTGCGGTTTTCCTCCGCCGCCTTTCGGCCGACCTCAGGATCCGCGCCCGCGCCCTGCCCGCCTGTGAGCTTAATGCCGAGCTGGATTCTCTTGTCCGCCTTGGACTTAAGCAGAGCCGGCTTATCCGTGTTTGCGGAAATGAACTCAACGCCCGAGATTTCCGCCTCAACCATACGGTTTACGGCATTATTTCCCGCGCCGCCAACGCCGACTACCTTTATTACAACAACGCTTTCATTTTCTGTCATCAGTAAAAATCCTCCTGCACCCGACTAATCGGCCGCGGTTATGTTTTTCGTTTACAAGCCCTCTCGCGTGTCCCCCGGGGTTCGCTCCCGACGTTTTTACAGACACAACAACATTATTTTCAGGCTACTATATGATTATTTGATTATATCGTGAATTATATAACAAAATATCGGTAATGTCAAGAAAATCTTTTTGAGGGCAGCATATTCGCGGCGCGCGCCGCATACCTGCCGCAAGCAAAAACAAATTCTTGACATCCGCTGATTCCTTTGGTAAAATAAGCTAAGCTAGATTATTAGCCCTTCGCGGCGCAAATATTTTTGTGATTGCCGCGCCGGCAAAAATAACTCACGCCTCATTTCACAACCTCTAAGGAGCGCACACGGTGACCAGACAAGATCTTAAAAGCCAGGCAAAGGATGTTTTTCGGCGGCGGTTCAAGGCTGTTTTAACCGCGTCGCTTATTTATGCCGTTTTGGCGCTGGCGGTCAATGAATTCAGCTCATACGCAATGGGTACAAGCCGCGTTTTGGAATATATTACCGACATGCTCAACAGTATAGCAAAGGATTTAAGCGCCGCCACAAGGTTTGATATTAATGAATATTACAGCGACATTTTCCGGCTGCTTAACCCTGTCGGCATCGCGATTTCTATTGTCGTCGGGCTTCTGCTTCAGATACTGTTTGCCGGATACAAATGGTTTCTTCTGAGCTCCAAGCGAGGAGACGAGCCCGCACCTTCTTCCATCTTCGCGGTCTTTTCAAAAACCGGAAAGCTTGCCGTTCTGATTATTCTGCAAAATGTGTTCACCTACCTGTGGTCGCTGCTGTTTTTGGTGCCGGGCATCTTCGCCGCGCTGCGATATTCGCAGGCAGTCTATATATTGTACGACCACCCGGAATACTCCGCTCTTGAGTGTATCCGTGAATCAAAACGCATAATGCGCGGATATGAGGGCAGTTATTTCGTGCTGAGGCTGTCTTTTATCGGCTGGTATCTGCTGGCGTCGCTCCTGATGTATACCGCGCTTCTAATTACCGGCGTCGGCAGTTACATCGGCGGATACGTCATTCCCATTGTCACAAATTTGTTCCTTCTGCCGTATGTGTATCTCTCGACAGCCGGGTTTTACGACGATTTGCTCCGCAATTCGCACACGCAGAACGACGATTTGTATCTGAAATAACAATTAATTATTACAGTAAACCTACAGGAGAACTAAAATGAACGAAGTATATGAATTCTTAAAGACTGCGGGAACCTACTATCTCGCGACGGCGGACGGAGACCAGCCCCGAGTGCGTCCTTTCGGCACTGTCGATGTGTACAACGGCCGTCTGTACATCCAAACGGCGCGTTCAAAGCCCGTTTCCGAGCAGATAAAGAAAAACCCCAAGGTTGAGCTTTGCGCCTTTTCCGGCGGCAAGTGGATTCGCCTTGCCGGAACGGCGGTTGACGACACGGATATTGAGGCTGAGCGCCACATGCTCGCGGCATATCCGTTCTTGCAGGATCGCTACAAAGCCGGAGACGGCAACAATCAGGTGCTTTGGCTTAAGGACGCGTCCGCTACAATCGAGTCCTTCCAGCCGGGCGACAAACAGGAATATAAGCTCTAGAGCATATTGCCGCGCTGCGGCTTCCGGTAGACAGTTGTTCTAGGACGCCGCAGCACGGCTGCGCTCACGGCTTTTAAGTATACAGCGGCGAAATTGCGTGTTTTGCGCCGCAAAGGAAAGGGAACGAAATATGCGTTGTCCTTTTTGCGGATTTCCGGAGTCTAAGGTTACGGACAGCCGCGACAACCGGGAAACAAACATCATAAGAAGAAGACGCGAATGCCTTGCCGAAAGCTGCGGCAAGCGCTTTACGACGTACGAGCGGGTAGAGCAGCAAAACCTTATGGTCATTAAAAAGGACGATACGCGCCAGCCCTTTTCGAATGACAAGCTGCTTTCTGGTATGCTCCGCGCCTGCGCGAATCTGCCTATTCCCGTAAAAAAGCTTGAGGAAGCCGCAAACGACATTGAGCAGGAGCTTTATGCCGGCGGCTATGGTGAGGTGCGCTCCGAGGAAATCGGCAAAATGGTGCTGAACCACCTGAAGGGACTGGATGATGTGGCGTATGTGCGGTTTGTTTCCGTGTACCGCAACTTCACAAACGTAACAGAGTTTTACGCCGAGCTGCTCAGCCTTATGCAGGAAAAGCCGGCCGTACCCGCGCCTAATGTTCCGGAGGAACCCGTGCCGGAGCCGTCTGAGGAGACTCCCGCTGCGGAGAAAGAGGAAAAACCGAAGCCCGCGCCCGCGCCGCGCCGTCAGAGCCGGCAGCGCCGCGACTTTGAAAAGCCGCCGCTGGATGTAGTAGGCGGTTGAAAAACGCGCGGCGGCGGCTGTTTTTGCCGCACTGCTGCGATAAAATGCAGTTTGCATTATACTTGCAAAGCCGAATGGCGTAACGCCTTTCCGGTCTGTTTTTTGTGGTGCGGTATCGTCGTCCTTGCAGGACTGCAGCACGGCTGCCGCCATCTCTTGCCACTCCAAAAAATGTCCTCGCAAATCCGGAGCGCCGTTCGGCTTGGCTGACTATATTTACCAATTGACAATTCCCGTTCTTTTCGGATATACTAGCCTATAATGAAATTTACAGCTGTGCGCAATTTCATATTCGCCGCGCGACTTAGCGGGTTCCGAGCATAAACTGACGGAGCCTTTATTCGGGTGTGCATAATTACGGCTCCGCACGGGGCTTTTTTTATTGTATAGTCAAGCGCTTTACCCGTCACACCCGCAACAAACAGGAGTTACCTATAATGAAATACAATTTTTCTGAAATCGAAGGAAAGTGGCAGTCCTATTGGGACGAGCACAAGACCTTTTCAGCCGGCGAGGATACCTCAAAGGAAAAGTTCTACGCGCTGATTGAGTTTCCCTACCCCTCGGGCGACGGGCTGCACGTCGGCCACGCGCGGCCTTACACCGCGATGGACATTGTCGCTCGGCGGCGGCGCAAGCTGGATCAGAACGTGCTGTTTCCCATCGGGTTTGACTCGTTCGGCCTGCCGACCGAAAACTTCGCTATAAAAAACAAGGTGCACCCGGCGGACGTTACAAAGCGCAACATAGCGCGGTTTACGCAGCAGCTAAAGGCGCTGGGCTACAGCTTTGACTGGGACCGCGCGGTTGAGACCACCGACCCCGCCTACTACAAGTGGACGCAGTGGATCTTTATCAAAATGTTTGAAAAGGGCCTTGCCTACAAGCAGAAAATGCCTGTGAACTGGTGCCCCTCCTGCAACTGCGTTTTGGCGAACGAGGAGGCTCAGGGCGGCGTGTGCGAGCGCTGCGGCGCGGCCGTTGTGCGGCGCGAGAAAAGCCAGTGGATGCTGAAAATCACGGAATACGCCGAGCGGCTTTTGGACGACCTCGACACGGTGGACTTTATCGAGCGCGTAAAGGTTCAGCAGAAAAACTGGATCGGGAAGTCAACAGGCGCGGAGGTCAATTTTGCCGTGCCTGAAACAGGCGACAAGCTGACTGTTTTCACAACGCGCCCTGATACGCTCTTCGGCGTGACGTATATGGTAATCTCGCCGGAGCACGCGTTTGTTGATCGCTGGCTCACATCCGGCGCAATCAAAAACGCGGAGGCCGTCACGGCTTACCGTGACGCGGCGGCGCGCAAATCGGACTTTGAGCGCACGGAAACCGCCAAGGACAAAACAGGCGTCCGCCTTGAGGGAATCACGGCGGAAAACCCCGCGAACGGTGAGAAAATCCCCGTGTTTATATCGGACTATGTGCTCGCGACCTACGGCACGGGCGCGATTATGGCCGTTCCGGGGCACGACACGCGCGACTGGGAGTTTGCAAGGGTGTTCGGCCTGCCGATAATTGAGGTCGTGGCCGGCGGAGACGTTGAAAAAGAGGCGTTTACCGACTGTGAAACGGGACTGATGGTCAACTCCGGCTTTTTGAACGGACTTGCCGTATCTCAGGCAAAGGAAAAGATCTCCGAATGGCTGGAGAGCAACGGTCTCGGCCATAAGACGGTGAACTTTAAGCTTCGTGACTGGGTTTTTGCCCGCCAGCGCTACTGGGGCGAGCCGATTCCCATGGTGTACTGCGAGCATTGCGGCTATGTGCCGCTGCCGGAGAGCGAGCTGCCGCTTGTATTGCCGGAGGTCGAGAACTACGAGCCGACGACGACCGGCGAATCCCCCCTGTCCAAAATGACGGACTGGGTCAATGTAAAATGTCCCAAGTGCGGGCATGACGCAAAGCGCGAGACGGACACAATGCCGCAGTGGGCGGGGTCGTCGTGGTATTTCCTGCGGTATGCCGACCCGAAGAACAGTGAGGCGCTTGCCTCACGTGAGGCGCTCGATTACTGGACGCCTGTTGACTGGTACAACGGCGGTATGGAGCATACGACGCTGCACCTTTTGTATTCGCGCTTCTGGCACAAATTCCTGTACGACATCGGCGTTGCGCCAACTGCGGAGCCTTACAAAAAGCGCACGAGCCACGGCATGATTCTCGGCGCGGACGGGCAGAAAATGTCCAAATCGCGCGGAAATGTCGTAAATCCCGGCGAGGTCATCGCGGAAACGGGCGCGGACACGCTGCGCCTGTACATTATGTTCATCGGCGACTTTGAAAAGACGGCGCCCTGGTCGCCCGACGCGGTCAAGGGCTGCCGCCGCCTGCTCGACAGGATATGGAATCTGACGGAAGAGCGGCGCGCAGGAGACGATTTCGCGCTGTCTGCCAGGCACGAAAAGTCTGTTAACCGCACGATAAAAAAGGTCGGCGAGGACATTGAGGCGATGAAGTTCAACACCGCAATCGCCGCTTTAATGTCGCTCGTAAACGAGTTTTACTCGCAGGACGCGGAGCCCTCTCGCGGCGATATACGCGCGCTGTTGTCGCTGCTCTCGCCCTTTGCGCCGCACATTGCGGAGGAGCTTTGGGAGATACAGGGCTTTTCGGGGCTTGCTTCAACCGCGCCGTGGCCTGATTACGACGAGACAAAGCTTGCTGACGGCGACATTAACATCGCGGTTCAGGTGGGCGGCAAGCTTAAGACCACAATAACCGTTTCGGCGGACGCGGGAGAACAGGAAGTAATCGCGGCGGCGCTTGCCGACGAGAAAATCGCCCGGCTGACAGAAGGGCGGGAGCTCGCGCGGACGATATATGTGCCGGGGCGGCTCGTAAACCTGATTATAAAGGGATAGCCCGCTGAAAACGCGGTCTTTCTGATACGGAAAACAAACGCAAAAGGAAACATTATAATGAAAAACCTAAAGGTCCGGCTGCCGGCGCTTGTTATCGCGGCGGCGCTAGTTTTAAGCTTATTTTCGTGCGGCAGAATTTTTCCCGGCACTAGCCCGGAGCCGAGCGCGCCGGTCGGCAGCGCCGACGTGCTTTTGGATGAGCTTGCGCAGGACTATCTGAAAGAAACCTCCGAGAAATCAACTCTCGATATGCATTTCAACGTGGCTTACCCCGAGGGGTGCGGAATTGAGCGCCCGGAGCCAACGCTCGGCCGCGTTTACGGCGACGATATTGTCGCGGAATATGAAGCGATGTATCAGGCCTATCTCGACCGGCTTGGGGAAATCCCGCGCAATAAGCTAAGCTTGGAATACAGGTACGCCTACGATAACTGGGAGCTTTTGCTTCAAAGCAGCCTTGAGCTGAACGACGACACAATGTTTTCGGAGCTGTATGCGCCGCTGAACAGTCTCGGAATTCAGCTGCTGCTTGTACTCAACGAATACCGCTTCTACACGGCTGCGGATATTGATGATTACATAGGCATTTTGCTTGACACGCCGCGTTTTTTTGCCGAGACAAATGAGTATGAGCTTGCGCGCGCCGACCTGGGCTACGTGATGAGCGACCGCGCGGCGGACGACCTAATTGAGCAGTGCCTGCTTGTAACCGAAAATCCGGAGGAGCTGTTTTTGCTTGAGGTTTTCATCGGCAAGGTAGACAGCTTTGCGGCGGAGCACCCGGAGCTTACGGAGGACGCAATCGCGGATTATAAGCAGCGCGGCACAGATGCGCTGAAAACGTCGTTGGTGCCGGCGTATCAGTCCGTTGCCGACACGGCGCAGCTTTTGCGCGACAATTACGACGGCGAGTTTACATTTGCGTCTTCCCCCGAAGCAAAGGACAAATACGAGCAGCTTGTACAGCACTCAATCGGCACAACGAACACGCTGAGGAAAATCCGCTCTGAGCTGGCGGTATATATCACCGA
>JAISTA010000066.1 GCA_031272845.1 Oscillospiraceae bacterium | reverse complement strand
CGTCGCGCAAAGAATCGGTACAATAAAAAATGCCGACCTTATCGTTGTACTCGACGAGGGGCGCGCAGTCGGGCAGGGAACGCACGGCGAGCTGATGAAGTCCTGCGAGGTTTACCGCGAAATCGCCTATTCCCAGATGTCTGAAAAGGAGCTTGCGTAATTATGGCTGATAACAACACAAACCATTCCGAAACCTCCCGACCGGCCGCACGGCGCGGCGGTATGTTCGGCGGCGGACCGGGACGCGCGATGTCCGGCGGCGAAAAGCCGAAGAATTTCGGCTCCGCGCTGAAAAAACTCGTTAAGCTGACAGGCAAGCTCGCCCCGCTCTGTATTTTCGCGGTTTTCGCGGCGCTTGCGGGCAGCATTGTCCAGCTTGTCGGGCCCGACAAAATAGGCCGCGTTACAGACCTTGTAAAGGAAGGCATAGA
This sequence comes from Oscillospiraceae bacterium, assembly GCA_031272845.1. Classification (GTDB taxonomy): domain Bacteria; phylum Bacillota; class Clostridia; order Oscillospirales; family Oscillospiraceae; genus JAIRRO01. The sequence continues at coordinate 2,923 of JAISTA010000066.1, read as the reverse complement.
TGCCGCTGTCGGCGGTGCCATTTCCGGAGAGGGCGGCGGAATTGACCTTGCGCAAATCACAAGCATTGCGGTGTTTTTGGTAATCCTGTACGTCATTGGCGCGGTGCTTACTCTTGTTCAGGGCTGGATTTTCGCCTTTGCGAACGCGCGTATCGGAAGACGGCTGGGCCTTTCCGTTTCGGAGAAAATAAACCGTCTGCCGCTGAAATTTTTTGACACCACAACACACGGAGATATTCTCTCCCGTGTCACAAACGATATTGACACGCTTTCCGCCACGCTGAATCAGAGCATATCGCAGCTTATCGGCGGAATCGCGATGTTTGTCGGCGCTATCGTAATGATGGCGATTACAAACTGGATTATGTGCCTTGCGGCGGTCGGCTCAACGCTTGTCGGCTTTGCCTTAATGGGCATTATAATGAAGCGGTCGCAAAAATACTTCCGCAGCAACCAGTCGCAGCTCGGCAAGCTGAACGGCCTTATCGAAGAGGTATACAGCGGTCACACTGTCGTTCGCGCCTACAACGGCGAGGACAAGGCGGCGCAGGAGTTTGACGGCTATAACTCCGGTCTGTATACATCTAACTGGAAGTCGCAGTTCTTCTCCGGACTCATGATGCCGCTTATGAACTTTATCGGCAACTTCGGCTATGCCGTTGTATGTGTCGTCGGTGCCCTGCTTGTTGTGAAAACGGGAATGAGAATCGGTGTTATCACGGCGTTTATGATGTACATTCGCCTGTTTACGCAGCCGCTCACGCAAATTGCGCAGTCGCTCACGCAAATGCAGTCGGCGGCGGCCGCCTCGGAGCGCGTGTTTGACTTTCTTGATAACGCGGAAATGCCGGACGAAACCGAAAAAACGGAATATCTTGACCCGGCGGCTGCAAAGGGCGAGGTTGAGTTTCGCGGCGTGCGGTTTGGATACGAAGAAGATACGCCTGTTATACGCGACTTTTCCGTAAAGGTCGCCCCCGGGCAAAAGGTCGCGATCGTCGGCCCGACAGGCGCGGGCAAAACGACTATCGTCAACCTGCTTATGCGGTTTTACGAGCTGGACGGCGGCCGAATCCTTGTCGACGGCACGCCGATTGATACGCTCACGCGCGAGAACGTGCACGCGCTGTTTGGCATGGTGCTTCAGGACACGTGGGTTTTTGAGGGCACCGTCCGTGAAAACGTGGTGTACAGCATTGAGGGTATAAAGGACGAGGATGTCGTCGCGGCCTGCCGCGCCGTCGGGCTTGACCACTTTATAAGAACGCTGCCGAACGGCTATGACACGGTTTTAACGGGCGACTCAACGCTTTCGGCGGGAGAAAAACAGCTGCTGACGATTGCACGGGCAATGATTGAAAACGCTCCGCTGATTATCCTGGACGAGGCGACAAGCTCGGTCGATACGCGCACGGAGCTTTTGGTTCAGGCAGCGATGGACAAGCTTTCCTCCGGCAGAACGGCGTTTGTTATCGCGCACAGGCTCTCGACAATCAAAAACGCCGACCTGATTCTTGTTATGCAGGACGGGGACATTGCCGAAAGCGGAACGCACGAGGAGCTGCTTGCGCGCGGCGGGGCGTACGCCTCACTGTACAACTCGCAGTTTGAGGCGGTTTAGCGCGCGGTATGATAACAGCCGGCAACTGGCGCGATTATGAGCTGATAGACGCTTCGGGCGGAGAAAGGCTTGAGCGGTGGGGAAAATACATACTTGTCCGCCCCGACCCGCAGGCGATATGGGACACTCCGAGACTTGACCCGCGCTGGAATGCGCCCGACGCGCATTATTCGCGCTCACAGTCAGGCGGCGGGTTTTGGACAAAAAACAGCCTGCCGCAGGGCTGGAAAATAACCTACCGCGAGCTTACGTTTTTAGTCCGTGCAATGAACTTTAAGCACACGGGCATTTTTCCGGAGCAGGCGGCAAACTGGGATTATATCGCGCAAAAATCTGCCGGAAACGCCGGAGCGCCCTTAAAGCTGCTCAATTTGTTTGCCTACACCGGCGCGGCGACGGTCGCGGCGCTTGCCGCCGGAATGGAATGCACCCATGTGGACGCCGCCAAGGGCATGGTTTCGCAGGCAAAGGAAAACGCCGCTGTCTCCGGCGTGGCGGAGCGCCCTGTGCGCTGGATTGTGGACGACTGCCGCAAATTCGTACAGCGCGAGCAGCGGCGTGGCAAGCTGTACGACGCGATTATTATGGATCCGCCGAGCTACGGGCGCGGAGCTGACGGCTCTGTATGGAAGCTTGAGGACGATTTGTTTTCCTTCGCGGAGCTCACGGCGGGGGTCTTGTCAGACGCGCCGAAGTTTGTTATAATAAACTCATACACGGCGGGCCTGTCCCCGTCCGTCATGAAGTATATCGCGGACAGCGTGTTTACGTCCCGCTTCGGCGGCGCGGCAATTGCCGACGAGCTGGGACTTCCCGTAACGTCAAACGGGCTTGTTTTCCCCTGCGGAGCCGTAATGCGCTGGGAAAGCAAGGCCTGAATTCGCGCAAAACCTAAGAAGAGGAGCGTTTGGCTGTGGCTGACGAAAAAATCGCGGAGTACACCGATTCCGCCATTATTAAAATTAAAGACATCTCCTTTTCCTATTCCTCAGACGAGGAAAACGCGCCGCGCGCGCTGGACGGAATCAGCCTTGAGATAGCGCGGGGTGAATTTGTCGCGATTCTGGGACGCAACGGCTGCGGAAAATCAACCCTCGCGCGGCACCTGAACGCACTGCTGCTCCCCGACGCAGGAAAGTGCTATGTCGCGGGGCTTGACACGTCTCTGCCGGAAAACACGCTTGCCGTGCGGCGCGCCTGCGGGATCGTGTTCCAGAACCCGGACAATCAGACGGTCGCGACGCTTGTAGAGGACGACGTTGCCTTTGCGCCGGAAAATCTCGGCGTTCCGCCGGAGGAGAT
>JAISTA010000235.1 GCA_031272845.1 Oscillospiraceae bacterium | reverse complement strand
AAAAATATGCCCTCGGTTTCCTCCGAGAAAGCTTCCTCGTCGGAGGTGACGGTGTAGCTGATTTTGCATTTGTGCGCGTTATCTGCCATTTCTACGGCAAAACCACCTTTTCGGCGAGCAGAACCTCGCTGCTGCCGAGAAAGCGGCCCGCGTACTCGGAGAAAATCTCAGCCGAGTCCGTGACGAAATATTTTGTCGCGCCGCCGCCGCCCTCGCGCAAAAGTCCGGCTTTTTGCAGGGACGACGCGCAATGCTCCGCCGCGACTGCGCCTGAATCCACAAGACGGACGCCCTCGGGCAGCGCCTGACGTATCGCTTCCGCCAAAAGCGGATAGTGCGTGCAGCCTAAAATCAGCGTGTCCGCGCCGAAGTCCGTGACGGCGGGCGTATACTCGCGCACGGCAAGGCGCACAAGCTCACTTTCAGGAGAAATGTAGCCGCTCTCGACAAGCGGGACGAACAGCGAGCACGCAGCGGCGCCTGTCAAAACGTCCTTCCCGCTCTCAGATGCAAAGCGCCTGATTGCGGTCTCATAAGCGCCGCTCGAAACAGTCGCGCGCGTGCCGAACACAAAAACGCGCCCGTTTTCGGTCAGGTCAACCGCAGCCCTGGCGGGAGCGTCTACCACCTCAAAAACGGGGACATTTTCGGCCTTTGCGGCGCGACGCACAACGTCAATTGCCGCAGAGCAGACTGTGTTGCACGCGACAAGCAGCGCCTTTACGCCCTTTGAGAGCAAAAAACGTGCGTCATCCTCGGCGTAGCCCGCGATTACCTCGCGTGAGCGGCCGCCGTAAGGAACGCGCGCCGTGTCGCCGAAATAATAAATATCCTCGCCGGGCAGCAGCTCCCGCAGACGGCGCAGGGAGGTAAGACCGCCGAGCCCTGAGTCGAAAACACCGATGGGTTTGCTTTTATTTTTAGAATCTATCATAATAGCTCTATTATACTATCACACAAAGAGAAAATATTCAAGGGGTAATTGCACTTTTTGTTGCGCCTTAACGCAGAGATCGAACGTGCGCGGCCGCAGACAAGCCTGAATCGGCGCGTAGGTTCAGAAAAAAACGCACGGAGGGAGGTCTCTCCCACAGTGCGTTTTATAAATCTAAGCTTTATTGCGGCGGCGTATGCCCCAAAAGGTGTTTTTTACATGCCTATTTTACAGGAAGAATCACTGTGACCTCAAAGCCGCCCTCTTCGTCGTCTATATTCTCGAACAGCAGAACTCCGCCGTGATAGCTTACAATTTCGTCGCATACGGACAAGCCGATTCCGGAGCCGCGCTCCGAAAAATTGCTGCCCTTAAAGAACCTTTGCTTGATAAATTGCAGCTCGTCCTCCGGAACGCCGTTGCCGAAATCGCGGAAGGACACAAACTGGCTGTCTCCCGCCGAACCGATTGAAACAATGATACGGCATTCGGCTGCCGCTCCGTCGGCAGGGAGCTTTTTGCCGTATTTCGTCGCGTTGTCGAGTATGTTTATGAACACCTGACGCAGGCGCGAGGGATCGGCCGGAATTTGCGGAAGCTCCTCGTCGTGGGCGTTGTACTCAAGCTTGATGCTCTGGCTTTTCACAAGCTCGGAATAGGACGATATTGTCTCCCAGACTAGCTCCGGCAGGCTGACCTGCTCAATGCGCAGTGCAAACCGCCCCTCAGACATACGCGTGAAGTTCAGCAGATCCTCAACCATTTTAGACAGGCGCTTTGCTTCTTTCAGGATAATCTCAATTCCGCGCCGCGCGTCGTCATCCAAATTTTCGCTGTATACCAGCGTTTCTCCCCAGCCGGTTATCGCGGTCAGCGGTGTGCGAAGCTCGTGCGAGACGGACGAGATGAATTCGGACTGAACAGTTTCGGCGCGCGCGAGCTGCATAGACATTTCATTTATCGAGTCCACCATCTCGTGAATTTCCTCTTTGTAGTGGTTCTCAATTTGCGTGCCGTAGCTACCGGAGGAGATTCTGCCGCAGAGCTTTGTTATCTTTACGACGGGAGCCGCGACCTGCCGTATAAACAGGAATTCCAGCAGAAGCATGATCAGAAAAACGCATATGCCGAGCATAAATATTGTCAGCACAGACTGCGCGACCTCGACATCCAGCCTGTGCAGCCCCGAAACATAGCGGATAATGCCGACGACGGTGCCGTTCTGGTGAATCAGCGGGGTAGCCACGGCGATGACGCGCTCGTTTGTCAGTGCGCGGATGCCGATGTAGTAGGCCGGCTGGCGCGTTGAAATCGCGCGCTGAATTTCCGGAGTTGAGCCGCTTGTTCCGGCTGTTAATCCGATTGAGGAGATGAGAACGTCGCCTGAGAGGTTCAGAAATTGCAGCTCCAGCTTGTCCGCGTCGTCAAAATTTTTGGTATAGTTTTGCGCCGCGTCGTAAAACTCGCCGTATGTGCCGATAAGAAAGCTGGAAAAAAAGCTTGAGGCGGTTTTTGCCTTGGAAATCAGGGTGTTTCGCACGGAGGAATAGTAGGAGCTGCCGATTATGATTGAGAGTATAACGCAAATCCCGGTTAGAGTCACAGAGATAACAATAAGGCTGCGCTTAATCCAGCTTTGGTGCAGCGTTTCTACAAGCTGTTTCCAAAACCCGGACGGCGAAACCGTATTTATATGAAATTTTCTGTTTGTATTCTTATTAATGCGAAAGACCTATAGAAATGCGGTGTTATTGCGGCAAAAACGCGCGGTTTACAGCACAAAAGCGGCGTGAATCGCGCGGAGTTAGCGTAAAAACGCAGTCAGAGACCCGGCCTACACGTTCCACTGGTAGCCGTAGCCCCAGACTGTTGTTATAAACTCAGGGTTTGTCGGGTCGTTTTCTATCTTCAGGCGCAGGCGGCGGATATTAACGTCCGTCACCTTTAGCTCTGTTGATTCGGAGCCGCGCCCCCAAACGGCGGAGAGAATATCCTCACGCGAAAGCGCCCTGCCGGGGTTTTCCATAAACAGCTTCAGTATCGCGTACTCTGTTGAGGTGAGCTTTAGCTTAACGCCGTTTTTTTCTACCTGACGCTTGGGTGTGTTGAGCTTAAACGGACCCTGAATAACGTCTCCGGGGCGCGCGTCCGAATTCGGAAAGTGCGTATCCGTGCGGCGGATGAGCGCGTCCACGCGGGCGTTAAGCTCTGCCGGTGAAAACGGCTTTGTGATATAATCGTCCGCGCCGACAATCAGGCCGTTTACCTTGTCCATTTCCTGCGACTTTGCCGTTAGGATGATTATCCCGAGGTAAGGCGACTGCGCGCGCAGGCGGCGGCAGACCTCAAACCCGTCTGTGTCGGGCAGCATAACGTCCAGCAGGGCGACCTGTATATCCTGGTTCTTTTCGAACTGCGCGTAGGCCTGCTCTCCGGTTTCGGCTTCAAGCGTGTCGTATCCGATTCGGCGCAGGTTAAACACAATAAAACTGCGGATGCTTTCCTCGTCTTCGAGTATCAGGATTTTCTTTGCCATTTTTGTTTCCTTGCCGATTATTTCGGTGATGTGCTGATTTATAATACATATTTTTCGGCGAAAATTCGCCGCAATCTGCTGACCTGCGCCCCAAGGCGCTTATGCGGTTTTTGGCTTGCCTTAGGGAAGGCTACGAAAACCACTCCTTTGTTATTTTGTGGAAATGCTCCAGCACGTAGCTCTCTGAGATAACGGAAGAATCCAGTATCTCCGCCGCGTAAACAAGGCTTCTGTCCTCTAAAAGAAAGAACCTGCCGCCGTAATTTGCGGCTTCACGGTTATCCGAGCCCGTGAGCATGAGTATCTTCATAAACGGACGCGCGGCGTCACCCTCCAAAACGGAGAACACAATAGCGGTTTCTCCGAAATAGCTGACCGCGCGCGTGATATTCAGGCGGCCGCGTATTTCGGACGGTATTTCAAAATACCAGTCTATGTCGTGGTAGGTTGTTACGGTGAGCTTTTTTTCGCCGCGCGAATCGTAGGAAAACCAGTCGATTCCGTAATACGCCGAGGCGGATTCCTGCGGCAGCGGGTAGGACACCGGAACAAGCAGCTTTTGTCCGTAGCCGGTGAGCGCCTGTGAGGAGATGTTGGCGGAACGGAGCGTTTCAAGTCCCTCGCTCTCAGAGCTCGGCGGAACTATGCTGACAAGCGACAGATTGTCGGAGCCCGTCTCGTTTTTTACGGTGAAAAGCTCTGTTTGGTATCTGCCGTCTATTGTTCTGATGTCTATAAAAACGGCGTTCTGTCCGTCTGACAGGTACCCGAATTTGGCCTGAATTACGGACTCGAACGGCGACATTCCGCACTCAAGCCGGGTAATCCGTCCGTCCGCGCCGGCGGAGATTACGGCGATTGAGCAGGAGGTAGTTCCGGAATCGGACATTGTCTGCGTTATCGTAACGATATTCGGGTTGCCGGAGCCTGTTATATCCGTATCGGCGGTGCCGGAAACGTCCGACAAAACGAGCGTGAAATCGTCCTCTAAAACGGTATGAAAGGCCTCGTCCACAAGGCTGAGTACGACAAGGTGCTTTGTCGTGTTGCCGGAGGAGAGCGCAAGTCCGATTTCGCAGGAGCCAACGCCGTCTATATTCAGGTACCGCACGGAGGAAAACGCCTCGCCGGGAAACGCGCTTTTTGCCAGCAGACGAAAATTGCCGCCCGCCACCGTCTCAAACAGATAAATGCGCAGAGGCTTATCGTCTCCGGGTAGGCTTGAATAAACAACGACCTCGTCCGTCCCGTCGTTATTAATGTCAAACAGCTGGATTGACGCGCGGTTGTCGCCGCCGGAGGGCGGATACAGCTTTTCCAGGTCGTCAAACTCCTCGTCCAGCCGGAGCTGGAGCATATGATACTCCTCCGGCAGCTTTGGGACGCTCAAAAAGTCCTCCGCCTTTATGCCGATAGAAAAGCATGAGGTCAAGGCAGGAGCGAAAAGCAAAAGCAGAATAAAAAACAAGCCGCTTTTTGCGAAATATTTAGTTTTTTTTGTCTTTTGCTTCAATTGCGCCTGTGTGTAAATTTGAACCCTGTCCGCGCCGGAAAAGCCAAGGCGCGGGCAGGCTCAAAATGGTGATAATAAAGCCGGAACGCGGCTTTATGGTTATTTAGAAATTCTTTGCGGCGTACTCCGCGCCGTAACGATCAAGCTCCTCGGCAATCCACTGGTCAACCTGCGGATGAATCGCAAAAATGCTTGTGATACAAGGGATAAACGCGCCGCCCTTTTTGTTCAGCGGCATATACGTGTCAATAACCTGACGGCAGTGCGCCTTGACCTCCGCCTCCGTCGCGTTCGGCTTGTCGATCTGTCCCATATCAAAGCCGCCCATGAGACACAGCTTGCTGCCGACCTTTTCGACAATCTCGTCAAACTTATTGCCCGGAATCGGCCCCTGCCACATATCAATGTGCATATCGACCATATCTTCTGCGATAATGTCGGACACAGAGTCGTTATGGTGCTGCACAAGCACCCCGCGCGACTGCACATAGCCGTAGAAGCGCTCGTAAAGCGGCTTGAGTATCTCGCGGAAGGTTTTCGGCGGGAGGAACAGGTTAAGCTTGTTGCCCCAGTCGTCGTGCGAATGCAGAATGTCGGGCTTAATGTGGTCGATAACCTGCGCGGCGGCCTTGATTTTCCAGTCTGTGTAGGCTGAAAGCAGCTCGTACATAGACTCCGGCTCCATAAGGTAGTTTTCAAGTGCGTCTGAAAAGCCCATCATATAGTGCGAAAACTCGAACATGCCCGTAAACGAGCCGGCCATAATGAGGTGAGTCTTGCGCGTTTCCTCAAGGTTCGGGTACATTTTCGGGAAAAACGACCAGTCCACATTGTCGATGTCCGGGAAAACAACATAGTCCTGCCAGTGCGTAATGTCCTTGATGACCTTGTTTTCGTCCGTCACGTGCGGGATTCCGCCGGGCTGCCCCTCGGGAAAGTCCATTGTGACGCCCCAGGCGTTTTTAACGCCGACCTGACCGGGCTGAGCGCTGCCGAGGCTCATCGCGACGCAGTCCATCGTGACGGGGCGGAAGCCGGGGGTCTGGTTAAAACAGCTCCACGGGTCGCCAAGCCATTTCGGACTGTCGTTTTTCATAAGACGTAAGAAATTTTCTCTTGGTGTTGCCATTGTTTTGTTCTCCTGCAATTACATTTGTTTTGTTTTTATATTAAAAAATTGTGTAAACCGTTAAATAAAGCGTTGGGCAAAAAGCGAAGCCGCTGCGGTATTTTCCGCGCCCTTGCCGCAAAAACCGGTAGCTGCAATAAGAAAAGCTCACGCGCGAAAGCAAACCAACCTTTTATGCTAGGATTATGTTACCATATTTCGGCGAGAAAAGCAAGAGAAAATTATAACACGCCGCGCAGCAGCGGGTGCAGACGCAAATAACCATTGCAAAACAAGGGCGATGGTGCTATTATGAACACAAGGGCGGCATTCGCGCCGCCGGACACAACCTGCTTTGCCGCGCGGAGGTCTTTAAGTGAACACAAAAATTGTAATTTGCGCGGGGGGCAAGTCGCGCCGTATGGGATGCGACAAGGCCGGACTTGAGCTTTGCGGCGAGAGCCTGCTTGAGCGTGCCGTGCGCCGCTACAGCGAGCGATTCGGTGAAGAAAATGTTTTCGTAGCGCCGGGAGAGCGAACCTACGGTTACGGGGCGGCTGAAATTCCGGACCTTCTGCCGGGCTGCGGCCCAATGTCCGCGCTGCACGCGTCGATTGTGCGGCTTGGCGGGCAGTGCGCCGGAATTTTTCTGACGGCGGTTGATATGCCGCTTGCGGAGCCGGTCTTGGCCGAAAGACTGATTGAGTTTGCCGAAAGTGCCGGAGAAAAAATTACGCTTTGCAAAAACGGAGCGGGCTGCGAGACGCTGTTTTCGTGGTACGGCACAGGAATCTTGCCCGAAACTGAGGAATGTATGCGATTGGAGAAATATTCGCTTTTTGGATTGGCAAAAAAAGTCGGTTTTGCGGAATTTACGGCGGAGCGGACTGAAACGCTGTTCAACGCAAACACCCCGGAGGAGTTCGGCGAGGTAAAGCGGCGGGGAACGGCAAGATGACAAAACGCCGAATACCGAGCAGGTATGGAGCTGACAGTCCTGTGGGCATAATCTTCCATCACCTGCGCCGTAAATGGGTTAAGGCAAACGGACTGACGCGTTGAACGATTATAATGCGGAAACAAAAGTAAAGCTGACCGCAATTAAATCCGAACTGCGTACAGGGGAAATTAACCTACACATATGTTTTTATGAGAAAGACGGAAAGGATACGAAATGAATCAGCCATGGTCAAAAATCAGGCAGCGGCTTGAAAACGAATGCCTGTGTGAAGCGCTCAAAGGAAGGATTCGCTATTTTACAACACGCTATCGTAATGCGCATGACGGCACAGGCCGCGTGTGCATACTGGTGGATAATGATGAAAAACTGAATATGCCTTTTGAAACGGAATATAAAATATCGGCGGAGGTTTATCGCCGCAATGACAAGGATAAAAGTTTAAAAGAACGGTACGATGAAGTAACCGGAGAATTCCATGAAAAAGGTATATTTGAACCGTGGGATTTTAGCCGGGCGTTGGATGAATATTTCATCTGCAACATTGAGGACTGTTTGAAATCGGATAATCCTCTTGTCCGGTTGCTTGCCGTTCTGGACAGGCGCACAGGAAAACGGACGCTGGAGCAGATGAAAACGGAAGCAGGAGAGCTTCCGGACTGGCTGCGGTATTTTTATTATTTACGATTGACAAGCGAGGGAATAAAGTAAAATCCTATTACATCCGGAGTTTGTTGTTAGAACGCCGCCGCAATTATGCCATAATTTTTCCAGAACGCAGCCCGCAAGGCGGTGTTGTCGTCCTTGCCGGATTACAACACGTCCATGTCCTCCTACGGCTAATCAAAAAATATCTTCGCATATCCGAAATGCTTTTCAAGTGGTATGACTATGACAAAACGCCGGATAC
>JAISTA010000227.1 GCA_031272845.1 Oscillospiraceae bacterium | reverse complement strand
GGGAATTTACCGTTGAAGAGCACATGCGTCGCACGGCGCAAACTGCCGAGCAAATATATGACGAAAAGCTCTCGCAGGGAGTGCGGAATCTTCTGCCTATGCGTGAGCTTTGTATTTTCGCCGCTACGGCGCACGATATTGGCAAGGCCAGTCCCGCGTTTCAGGCACACATTAACGGCATCGGACGAAACGAGCCGCGCCACTGGAATATTTCATATGAACTTCTGCGTCGGCTCGGGTTTGACAAAACGTTTTGCATAGTCCTCGCCTCGCACCACGGAAAACCGCCGGACAACACGCTGCTCTCGGCGCTTCGTGTCGGCTCCTACGATCGCGAGTGCGGCTTTGGCAACCCGGAGTATGAGGCGGAGCATAGGCTCCTGCTTGAGACTGCGTATTCGCTGTCCCGCTTACCGCGCGAAGCGGATACCGCTCTTGATAAGCCGCGTCAGCTTCTGCTGACCGGCTTTGTCATACTGTGCGATTGGATCGCCAGCAGTGATGATCCTCCGGAGCTGCCGGCCGCGTGGATTTCCGACGGCATCGGAGCGGACGAGCTGTACGGCATACGCTTCGGCTATAGCCCGACGGCTGTTCAGCGAGCGGTTACAGATATATTTGATATGTGCAATAAGCCCGGCCTGATAATTATAGAAGCCCCGATGGGTGAGGGCAAAACCGAAGCCGCGCTTGCCGCGGCAGAGCTTATGGCGTTAAGAAGCGAACGCGGCGGACTGTTTTTTGCTCTGCCGACTCAGGCCACATCAAACGCAATGTTCAGCCGCGTAACCGAATGGCTATCAAAGCTTGAGCTTGCGGAGCCGCACACAATAGACCTTGTACACGGCAAAAAACGCGCAAATTACGCCTACCGCGAGCTTCCTGTATACGGCGAGCCTGACGCCGCGAAAAACGATATGCTTGCGGTTCACAGCTGGCTGTCAGGCCGCAAAAAAGCAATGCTCGCTGATTTTGCAATCGGCACGGTCGACCATCTGCTGATGATGGCGCTAAAGCAAAAGCACGTTATGCTTCGTCATCTCGCGATAGCAAACAAGGTCGTTGTAATCGACGAATGCCATGCCTACGACGCTTTCATGGACACGTATCTGTGCCGTGCGCTAAGCTGGCTCGGCGCGTACAAAACGCCAACCGTAATACTGTCGGCGACGCTGACGGCAGCCAAGCGCGCCGAACTGATAAACGCCTACCTCGGCAAAACGGATTCGCTGAGCCTGTCCGCCGCCTACCCGCTTGTAACGTATATAAACGACGGCGGCGATGTGTGTGAAATCGCCGCTCCGGCGAGCAAATCCGGCGTAACAATCGAGATTTCCAGGATTGAAGACGACGCGCTGCTTGAGCGGCTGTCAGACGCACTCTCAGACGGCGGCTGTGCCGGAATAATCGTAAACACCGTAAAGCGCGCACAGGAACTCTACATGCTCCTCGCGGCTCGCGTTGAAAATGTTGTGCTGATACACTCGCGTTTTACGGCATCAGACAGAGCGGAGCGTGAACAGCGCGTTGTGTCGCTGCTCGGACCAAGCGGAGCTCGCCCGGAGCGTATTATTGTGGTCGGCTCTCAGGTTTTGGAGCAATCACTCGACATAGATTTCGACATTCTGATAACGGACCTTTGCCCTATGGATCTGCTGATTCAGCGTGTCGGCAGACTGCACCGTCACAGCCGAACACGTCCGGAAAAGCTGCAAAAGCCGCTTTGCCTCGTCGTTGAAAACGAGAATTCCGAAAAGATTTACGGTAAATACCTGCTCTCCCGCACAAGCGTGCTGCTTGAGGATAAGATTACGCTGCCGGACGATATAGCACCGCTCGTAAACGCGGCGTACGACGGCACGGACGCGCCCGGAAAGTCCGATTACGATGATAAAATCAAGGCTATGCAAAGCCGCGCGGAAGCTTTTCGCCTCGCGGCGCCGAACAGCGGCAGGCCGACCATTGCCGGTCTGCTTGAGCGCTCCGTATCCGACACAGACAAAGACGCGGAGGCAAGCGTGCGCGACGGAAACGACAGCATTGAGGTCGTGGTGATTTCTGAAAAAGAGCGCAGCGCGTTAATCCGACTGACGGATGTTGAGGCGATGGAGCGTAGCGTGCGGCTCCCGTTTTTCTTCCTCAAACAAGCTATCACGGAGCTTGAGGCAAATTACAAGGACGATTACGGCAATTTATACCTCGTTTTAGACGAGAACGGCACCGCCGAGCTTTGCGGCTGCCGATTGACCTACTCTAAAGAAAAAGGATTGGAATATGAGCGAATTTAACCTGCTTGACGAACCATGGATACCCGTACTTGACACGAACGGAACGCAACGGGAGCTGTCGCTCACCGATGTTTTTCGGCAAGCCGATAAAATCGCGGCTATAACAAGCGAGCTTCCGACGCTGGACGCCGCGCTGCTGCGTTTGCTGCTCGCGATAATGCACGCGTCACTTGCGCGGTCTGTGCAGGATTATGCGGAGGCAATCGACTTATGGCGGGAGCTGTGGGAAAACGGACTTCCGGCAGAAGAAATTTGTGCGTATCTTGAGCGATGGCGAGACCGCTTTTGGCTGTTCGATGATGAGCGTCCGTTCGGGCAGGTTAGCTTTGCCGAACCCCCGGAAAATGTAGTTTTTACAGCTAAAGATGTCTCACAGTTAAACGGTTCAATTTCTGACGGCAATACTCCAAATGTGTTTTCCGGACGAACGGGTTCGCAAAGAAACACATTAATTTACGCTGAAGCTGCACGCTGGCTCTTACACTTAAATTCCTTTGACGTTGCGCCCGCAGGCGCTCCGCCAAAGCCGCCAAAACTCTTGGTAAAAGGATACGGGCTTGGCTGGTTAAGCCAAATCGGTTTGTTATGGCTTAACGGTGAAAATTTATTTCAAACACTTATGTTTAACTTTGTTTTAAAGGATTGTTCGGAAAGTAAACCTCAGTGGGAAATAAATGATAAACTGACCGAAACAAGTATTCAGCGTGTACAACTGATTCCGCCCGATAACCTTGCAGAATTATATACTATTCCTTGGCGCAGAATTAAGCTTGTAAAAAGCGGTAATGTCATAAACGGCTATGAACTGTGGGGCGGCTGCACAATCGACACGCAAAATGCATTCATCGAACCAATGACTATGTGGAGAGGAAGCGACAACGCCTATAAGCCCATACTTCACGATGCCAAAAAACAACTCTGGCGAGATTTTAGTTCTTTGACTGTTAACAAAAAACAGGATAACGCCCCCGGCATAATTAAATGGTTATCAGAGATTAAGTACGAAACCGAAATCGAATTGCCAATGTTAAAAATCAGAACCGCTGCATTTGGGTATCAAAAAAACACTAAAGTGTCCGATTGTTTCTCAGACTCCCTCTCGTTCAACTCTTTACTGCTGTCCTCACTATGCGAGGCCTGGATCCCGCGTATAACCGATTTGCTCGCGGACACCGAAAAGGCCGTCTTCGCTGTCGGCGTTCTCGCGCTCGACCTTGCGGAGGCCTCCGGAGACAGGCGTGACAATAAAGGCTACGCAAGCAAAACAATGGAAGGCAAACGCGATGCGGCAAAGCAAGAAGCGTATTTCCGGCTGGATGAGCCGTTTCGCGGCTGGCTTTCCTCAATCGACCCGCAAAACGACGCGATCGACAAAAAATCAGACGAGTGGCGGCGCACTGCCCACTTTGTTTTGCAACGTCTCGGCAAGGAAATAATCAATCAGTCCGGAACAACCGCTTTTACCGGGTACAAAAACAAAAACGCGCCGAACGCGCACAACAAATTTACATATACAATCAGTAAAATTTTTAAACCGGAGGAGATAGAAATCTAATGTCTGATATCCAAGCAAGTACGCCGATTTATAAAGCAGTCTTCAGCCAGATAAGCCGGATAACGAGCGGCAGCGAGCCCTTGCGCCGAGCGATTCTTGCAAAGCTGCGGCGCGGCGCCGGAAAGCACCCCGGCAGCGTGCCTGAAATTTGGGAGTATACAATCGGCTCACTGCCAGACGATATAGCGTACAAAAGCGAGTCCGAATGGGCGGTGCACGCCGCGCTGACTCTCTTTGCCGTGCACAAGCAAGGCGCGGATAACACCGTCACCGGCACAAGCGGCGGCACTCTCGGCTCCGCCGTCGCCAAGTTGTGCACTGACAAAAATAAGGACGCAATCACGCGCCGATTTAACTCCGCCGTAACAGCGGACGGCATAGAAGGACTGACCGTACACGCCCGCTCGCTGGTTCAAATGCTGCGTGTCGGCAAAATCGATATGGACTATCAGAAATTTGCAGAGGAGTTATTTTCCTGGCAATTCAACCGTGAAAAAACGCGGCTGGAGTGGGGCCGCGACTATTGGTACATAATAAATAAATCAGCAAACGAAAATCAAGGAGATAAAAAACAATGAAGAATAAGCTCTATGTAGACTTTCACATCATCCAGACGGTTCCGCCGTCCTGCGTCAACCGTGACGACACAAACAGTCCTAAGACGGCCGTCTACGGCGGCGTTCGCCGCGCGCGCGTCAGCTCTCAGGCGTGGAAAAAGGCTGTGCGCGACGAGTTCATTACAAAGGGCGTGCGCACAAAAAATATTGTAGACATCGTCGCGGAAAAGCTCGGCGGAGACAGCGCTCTCGCTGAAAAAATCATAACCGCCGCCTCAATCAAAATAAAGGACGGCAAGTCCGGCGCCTTGTTTTTCATAAGCGACAGACAGGCGGTGTCCCTGGCCTGCCTTGCCGCAGACGGCAACTTTAACAAGCAGGCGGCGCAAATCGCGCTGAACGAAAATCCGACTATTGACATCGCGCTTTTCGGACGTATGGTCGCGGACGACCCGAATCTCAATATAGACGCGGCGTGTCAGGTTGCGCACGCAATTTCCACGCACAAGGCGGACACCGAGTTCGACTTCTTCACGGCAATTGACGACCGCTCTCCTGACGATAACGCGGGCGCGGGTATGATGGGCACGATAGAGTTCAATTCTTCCACGCTATACCGCTACGCAACAATTGCGGCGCACGACCTAAAAGTCCAGCTCGGCAGCGCAGAGCAAACGGCGGCGGCAGTGCGCGAATTTGCGGACGCTTTTATCCGCTCAATGCCGACAGGCAAGCAAAACACCTTTGCAAATCGCACATTGCCGGACTATGTTCTCATAACGGTGCGCGAGGATCAGCCGGTAAACCTTGTCGGCGCGTTCGAAAAGCCCGTACGCGGCGCCGACGGCTTTGCCGAGCAGTCAATTGAGCGTTTGGGCGAGTTTGCGCAAAAGCTTTACGCCGAATACAGCGGCGCGCCGAAAGCGGCATATATCGTCAGCCGTGACACACCGCTGCCCGCTCTGCTGAACACACTCCAAGAGGAAATTCAGAATGACCTTACTGATTAGGCTTGCCGCGCCTCTGCAGTCCTGGGGCGACGACAGCAAGTTTAACACGCGCAGGACGGCCCGCGAACCGACAAAAAGCGGCGTTATCGGCTTGTGCGCCTGTGCCCTCGGCCGTCGCCGCACGCAGAGTATAGCAGACCTTGCGGCGCTTATCTACGGCGTGCGCACCGATAAGGCCGGAAAACTGCTCACGGACTACCAAACGGCTCGTAAACCCAACAGCAGCAATCCCTTTATAAGCACCCGCCACTATCTTTGCGACGCGCAATTCACGGCGGGACTTGAGGGCGACGCTGGACTCCTTGCGGAAATCGACGCGGCTCTGCGCTCACCTGTGTTTCCGCTGTTTTTAGGGCGCAGAAGCTGTCCGCCAACGCTTCCGCTATCCCTCGGAGCTGTTGATAAGCCCTTAGCCGAGGCGCTTTGCGACGGTTTCTCGGGCACCGTGGTTCTTGACGCGGTCGCCGCCGGCGCGCTTCGCCGACGCGATTTTCCGCAGTCATTTTCGCAGAAGCGGCGTGAACACGCGTTTCGCGGCATTGAGGTTCGGGAGGTTCGCGATGTACATAACGAAAATCAGTATTGACAGCTCCCTTTCGCAGGCAAAGCGGGCGCTGTCGTCAAGGCAGATAATGCACGCAATAGTTGAGCGGTGCTTTGACGGCTCCGGAC
>JAISTA010000152.1 GCA_031272845.1 Oscillospiraceae bacterium | reverse complement strand
GCATAACGTCAATCCACTTCGGCAGGAACACGCCGAACTCCGCAATCGGGAACTCATATAAAACGGTCTGCAGCAGCTCTGTGATCTCGTTTTCGGTGAGCGTCTGGCAATTTGCCGTGACGGCCGAGACATTGTATTTAGTCTCAAGCTCGCTTTTGAGCGCCAGCGCCGCCGCACCCTGCGGGTCGCGGGAGTTGACGATTACCAAAAACGGCTTGCCGCGCTCGCGCATTTCAGTGATGACGCGAGTTTCGGCGTTGAGATAGCTGTCGCGCGGGATGTCCGTTATGCTGCCGTCGGTCGTAATCACGATTCCGATTGTCGCGTGCTCCTCAATGACCTTTTTTGTGCCAATCTCGGCAGCGTCGGATAGCGTCACCTCCGTGTCTGACCACGGCGTTGTGACCATTCTCTCGACGCCGTCCTCAAACTGTCCCTGCGCGCCGGGTACCATGTACCCGACGCAGTCAATCAGGCGCACGCGCACCTCTGCGGAGCCGAGCGGGACGGTTACGGCCTCCTCAGGTACGAATTTCGGTTCGCTCGTCATAATCGTGCGTCCCGAGGCGGATTGCGGCAGCTCGTCGCGTGCGCGCTCTCTGGCATATTCGTTTTCAATATTGGGGATAACAAGCGTGTCCATAAAACGCTTGATAAAGGTGGACTTACCTGTTCTGACAGGACCGACGACACCTATGTATATATTGCCGTCCGTCCTTTTGGCAATATCCTCATACATGGAATTGGCACTCATATATGGCCTCCGTAAAAATCGTTCTTGTTTAATTTATGTGCGGCTCACCGGGCATAGAACAATAGGCGCCAATGAATTGTGAACAAATTATGAATTTTGTGTGCACGCCCTTTTAGTTCAGCAAAGAAGAGTGTATAATGTATGTGGTATAAGCTGCCACAAGAACTGTGCGGAAGTATACCGCCGCCGCCGGCCGAGGCTTATCGCGGAGAGCGGTGCGGCGCATTCCTTGGATAAAGTCTGACGCTTTGCGGAAAATCGGCTTTTGCTTTGGAGCAATATAATAAGTTTTATAAAGAGGTAGTTGCTTTGTCGCTGTTTGCCAGAGACGTCGGAATCGATCTTGGAACGTCGTACATACGGGCCGTAGTGAAGAACGACGACAAGAAAGCCCCCGTGAGCGAGCCTTCGGTGGCTCTTATAAACATTGAAACAGGCCAGGTGGATTCCTTCGGCTTCAGCGCGGAGCGCGCCCTTGGCAGAACTCCCTCCGGAAAGGTCGCGATACGCCCGATAAAGTCGGGCGCGATTTCAGACTATGAAGCCACGGAATATATGCTCAAGGAAATTGTACGCACGGCCACAAGCGGTATATTCCGCCCGCGTATCGCAATTGCGGTTCCGCCGTCAATCACAGACGTTGAGGAGCGCGCCGTCGTGGACGTCGGGCTTGCCGCCGGCGCGTCTAAGGTGTATCTTATTGAGTCGGCGCTTGCCGCCGCTATCGGTGCGGGTATCGAGGTTTCAGGAAAGGAAAAGGCGCGCAATAAGCGCCGTCCCGGCCGAATGGTTGTTGATATAGGCGGCGGAACGACGGACGTTGCGATTATCACAGACAACGAGGTTCAGCTGTCTGAGAGCATCCCCGTCGGCGGCGCGCTGTTTGACGAGGAATTTGTCAAGTATATAAAGAAGGAAAAGCTGCTCACGATCGGAGACACGCTTGCCGAGGCGATCAAAAAATCAAACGGCACCGTTTCGGAAAAGGGCGACCAGTTCAGCGTTGAGATAACGGGCCGTGAGCTTACAAGCGCGAGACCGAAAACAGAAAACGTCTCAATGCGCGACATTATTCAGCACGTATATAAGCCGCTTTGCGAGCGCGTGATAGACGTTATACGCTCCGTCAATGAGAAAACGACGGCGGCGCTCGCCTCAGATATTGCCCAGCGCGGAAACGGCATAATCCTGACGGGCGGCATGGCGCATCTGCACGGCCTTGACGAATATATTTCCTCGAAAATGAACCTTGAGGTCACGGTTGCGGACAACCCGGAGCGCTGCGTCATAAACGGAATGAAGTTTCTGCTCACAACGCTTGACAACCGCCGCGACGGCGTGCGCAACTTTACGCGCACAAGGCTGATTCGCGGGTATTAACGGCATGTGCGCAAAAAAATGCGTGACGGTCGTGCCCGCGGCGGGCTTCTCGTCACGAATGAAGGATTTTAAGCCCCTGATTGATATTGGGGGCTTGCCTTTATTTATACGCACGGCAGGCGCGGCGCTGTCCGGCAGCGACGCGGCAGTTCTGGTCACAGGGCACAGAGCGGGCGATATTGAAAGAGCCGCCGAAGCGCACTTTTCAGAGCAAATACGCAGAGGACGGCTTTTGCTTGCGCATAACTCGGACTACGCCGAGGGAATGCTGACCTCAATGAAAGCAGGAATCGCGGCGGCGCTTGAGGAATTCTCGCCTGACGGCATATTTCTGCTTCCGGCGGACTGCTGCTGCGTGCCCGGTGAGGTTTTTGCGGCGATAAAGGCAGAATTCACAGGAAAGAGCGTGCTGTATCCGACGTTTTGCGGGCAGCGCGGACACCCGCCGCTGATTCCGGCGGCATTTCTGGCGGAGTTGGGCGAATACTCCGGGCAGGACGGCCTGCGCGGGTATCTGGCCCAATTTCCCGGAGCAGAGGTTGCGGTGGAGGAGGAGGGAATCCTCCTCGACGCGGACACGCAGGAGGATTTGGCGCACATACGGCGCAGGTTTTAGGAATAGCAGTGCAGGGGACAAGACGCGAAAACGCCCGGCACGGAACAATATTGTTCCGTACCGGGCGCTTTTGGTTTTGTGTGTTACTGTACTTTGCTAAACGCATCATCAATAGCAGAAATGCAGGTTACAATATTTTGCTTTACTGTTTCCGTTAACTCTGCCGACTTAATTACCTCTTTTAGTAAAGCCCGCAATTCACCAAGAAACTCCGAAGATGTTGTAAAAGACGTTTTTTGCCATGCTATAAGTCGTTGCCGCAGCTTATTGTTCTCCGACCAATCCACCTGAGCAGCGACCGCCCCCGCAAATTCGAGAAACGCCTGAGGGCTATTATAG
>JAISTA010000109.1 GCA_031272845.1 Oscillospiraceae bacterium | reverse complement strand
TTGTAGCCCGCAAGCTGGGATAGGTCTGCTACCGGCGAATTATACTTAAAGCTAACGTCCGTTTTGCTGAAGCTCTCCGCGAATTCCGCGTCAAATACCGCAAAATCGGCGTGTGTGCGCAAGCCCCCGCCCCAACCGTCATTTTTCTCGAACACTGTGACGGAAAACTTTTTGTTTGCAAGGCACAGCGCCGCAGATAATCCCGCCGCGCCCGCACCGATTACGGCGATTCTTTCCTGCTTCGGCGGCAGGGCAAAGCTCTCCGATTTTTTGTCCGCGACAAAGGAGCAAACGGCTCGCTCCAGCGCGCCAAGCTCAATTGAACCGCCCAAATGGCCGGTATTTTCACCTCCGCGCACGCAGGCCTCACGGCAGTAGCCGGGGCATAGCCTCGACACTAATATCGGAAACACAAAAGCCGAACGCATAAGCTTATACGCCGGCTTCCACTTGCCGTTTTCGCACTTTCCGATAAACGAGCGCACCTCCAGCCCGAACGGACACGGCGCGGAGCACGGCGCGGGCGCACCGTTACGGCACAGTGCCGTGTATTCCGCTACCTGCTCTTTTGTCAGCGCTAAATAATCTAATTTCGGCATTTTTGTCCTTTTATAGTTGATTAACTTCAAAACCGGTTCAGATTGGCGAGGATATTTTTTGATTTTCAAAGCCCGACGACGCAGGTTTACTGACGTAAATCAAGGAGGAGGGCGAAGAAAATCGAAAAATAGACCGCTAAGCTGAGCTGGTTTTGGGGTTAATCAACTATATTACAGCGGTTTTCTCGCAACACCCGTGTCCGCCGCCGCTTTTGCGACAGCCTCGGCCACCGCGTCCGCAACGCGCGGGTCAAAGGCCTCCGGGATTATGTAGTCGGCCGTCAGCTTTTCCTTTGCAAGAGCGTACAACGCACGCGCCGCCGCGATTTTCATCTCGTCGTTAATGTCGGACGCGCGAACCGCGAACGCCCCCTTGAATATCCCCGGAAACGCGAGCACGTTGTTTATCTGGTTGTTATAGTCAGACCGCCCTGTTCCTATAACGGCGGCTCCGCCCTGCCTTGCCGCCTCCGGCGTTATCTCAGGCACGGGGTTTGACAGCGCAAACACAATCGCGTCCTTTGCCATAGTCCGCACCATATCCGCCGTAACGATTCCCGGCGCGGAAACGCCTATAAACACGTCCGCTCCGCGCAGCGCGTCGGATAATGTACCCGCGATTGCGTCTCTGTTCGGGGTTTTTGCTATCTGCTCCTTGACAGCGTTAAGGTCAGAGCGCCCCTCGTAAATCGGGCCTTTGGTGTCGCACAAAATAATATCCCGCACGCCGATTTTTCCCAGCAGATAGCAGACTGCGATTCCGGCCGCTCCCGCTCCGGAGATTACAACGCGCAGCGTCTCAATCGGCTTTGCGACAACGTCCGCCGCACCCAAAAGCGCCGCCGCGACGACGACCGCCGTTCCGTGCTGGTCGTCGTGAAACACGGGGATCCCGCAGCGTGTCTTCAGCTTTTTCTCAATTTCAAAGCAGCGCGGCGCGGAAATATCCTCAAGGTTAATGCCGCCAAAGCTCTTATGAATGCGCACGACCGCCTCGACAATTTCGTCCGCGTCCTGCGTGTCCACGCAAATCGGCACTGCGTCCACCCCGCCGAACGCCTTGAACAAAACGCACTTGCCCTCCATAACGGGCATAGAGGCCTCCGGGCCGATATTGCCAAGTCCCAGCACCGCCGACCCGTCTGTTATGACGGCGACGAGGTTTCCCCTGCCCGTCAGAGCATACGCAAGCTCCTTGTCCTCCGCGATTTCAAGACACGGAGCCGCAACGCCCGGCGTGTATGCAACAGACAGCTCCTCGCGCGTTTTAACGTCCATTTTCGGCACGGTCTCAAGCTTTCCGCGCCAAGTCCTGTGCAGCTCTGATGATAATTTTGAGTAATCCATTAAATATTCCTACAAGTCAATTGTCTTAAACCCGTTTTGGGTCAGCGTCAGCCGGCGTTTGAAGCCTATTTGTCTCAAAAGCTCTTCTGTTTCAGCAAATTTGTAGCAAATCGCATCCGCTTGATGCGCGTCTGACGACAGAATTACATCCGCGCCGCGCTCTTTCAGGTACCTCAGCAGCCAGTTTTGCGGATACCGCTCTGTTCGGCCGAGACGGAACATTGCACCCGTGTTCACCTCGAATACGCGGCAGGTCTTTAACAGCTCGTCCATTGCGTCTGTTGCGGCCTTTTGGTAGCGCGGGTCGGCGGTTGAAAACAGGTGATCCGCTTCGTTGTATTTATTAACAAGGTCAAAATGACCGACAATGTCGCATTTGGTGACTTTCGCGACGGCCGCCGCCGTCTCGAAATATTTTTCGGCGTAAGACAGCGCGTCGCCGCCGAAGCACTCGTTTATAACAGCCGACGCACGTTCCTTTGACGAATCTACTGCGGAGTGCAGCATTTTTCCGCCCACCGTAATTACGTGCGCCGAGCCGATTACGTAGTCATACTCATCAGTCGGCGAGCCGGACGTAATATCCTGCTCAACTCCGACAAACAACTCAATCCTGTCCGAAAACTCGCTTTGCAGCGCGCGCATTTCCTTTTTGTACTCGCGCTCACCTGCGGGAATCATAACCCAGCCGTCCCCGCAGTAGTCCATATGCGAGTGCTCGGATATGCCGTAGGCCGCAAGACCGCGAGCCGCCGCCGCTTCTATCATTTCGCGGCAGGTGTTATTTCCGTCTCCGAATACCGGGTGCGTGTGAAAATCCGATAAAAACAATCCTGCTCCTCGC
>JAISTA010000107.1 GCA_031272845.1 Oscillospiraceae bacterium | reverse complement strand
ACGAGTACGGTATGCTGAGCGAGTCTCTGCCGGCCGCGCCCTGCTTTGTCACGGTTATCCCGATGACGGAGGACTATTCTCACGCGATTGCGGCGGCGACAGAAATCCGCACGCTCGGCGTTCCGGCAGCGATTGATTTTGAGACAAAAAAGGTTAAGGCTAAGCTCTCCTCAGCGTCGAAGCTCGGCGTTCCGTACGTCATATTCATCGGAGAGGACGAGATTGCCGAAAGCCGCGTGACCGTGCGCGATATGGCGGACGGAAGCCAGTTTACGGCAAGCCTTGCGGTCGTTTCAAAGGGACTTGCCGACAAATACGCTGAGCAGCTGCTGCAAAAGCCGATTAAATAGCAGTAAATATATATACACACGAAAAACGGAGCCGGTTAATTAAATGTCAGAAAAGCTTAATAAGGTTTTACTTGTCGTAAACACGCATTCCGGCCGCGGAATTACAAACCAAAAGCTCGGACGGATTATAACAAAATTCTCGGAGGGCGGAAACGCAATTGTCTCCGTTCACCTGACGCAGCCGGGGCAGGTGCGCCAGTTCACGGAGACGCACGCGCATTCGTTCAATACAGTAGTCGCAATCGGCGGAGACGGCACGTTTTCAGACGTTGCGGCGGGCGTGTCGTGTCTGCCGGAGGAAACTCGCCCCGTTATCGGCTATATCCCGGCGGGAACCGCAATAGACATCGCCACAACGCTTGCCCTGTCCCGCAATGCGGACGAGGCGATTGACGTGATCCTCGCCGGAAAGACAATAGCGCTCGACCTCGGCCACATTTTAACGACAGATCAGCTTTTCACATACATAACAGCCTTCGGCGCGTTTACAAAGGCCTCGTACGCAACTCCGCAGGACGTAAAAAAGGTTTGGGGGCACCTTGCGTATGTCGTATCGGGCGCGCAGGAGGTTTTTTCGATAAAAAGCCGCCGCCTTTATGTGGAGTATGACGACGGCGCGATTGAGGGGGATTTCGTCTTCGGCAGTATAACAAACTCGCTTTCCGTTGCGGGACTTGTCAAGCTGCATCCCGACGATGTGAATCTTTCAGACGGGCTGTTTGAGATCATCCTTGTAAAGCAGCCGATAAATCCGGCGGATTTTTTGGACATAATAAACTCCGTGCAAAAAAAGAGCTTTCATACGGACCAGATACAAATGCTGAGAACCTCACGCGCGTCGTTTACCTTTGCAGAGCCCGTGGACTTCACGCGGGACGGCGAGTTTGCCGGCAGCTTTTCACAGCTTGTCGTTGAAAACAAGCACAACGCCGTGCGCGTAATTGTGCCGGAATCGCCTGACACGCAGGACTAAGCTGAACTTATGACAAAAAAGGGCGGTAATATTACCGCCCTTTTTGCTGTGTATTGTCCGCTTACATGGCCGCTCAGGTTCTGATTATCGCCTTTTTCACCTCGTCCAGCAGTTCAATATTGCTCTGCGGCACGCGGTATTTTTTCGCAATATCCCAGATGGTGTCCTCCCCCGAAAGCGACGTTATGACGACCGCTGGCTTTTTGCCCTTTTTCTCGGCCGGGCCTTTGGAGTCTATTGCGGAGATAATCGTAACCTTGCTTGCGTTGTCCGGCTCGCCGGAGCTCGGCAGATTGAGGGCGCAGGTCGTAACCGCAATGTCGCTGTCGGCAAGAGCGTAAGCGTCCGCGATGTATGTAATCTCGCGCGCGACGACCGCGATTATCTGCACGGCAAGGTGCGTTTCGATTGAAATGCGGCGAACCTCGCCCGCGCCGTCGTCCAGCAGCTCAAGGTAGCTTCCCGTGACGATCGGCAGAAGCTCAAGGCTTGCGCTCTCGTGAATTCCCGCGCCGTCCGCGATTTGCGAAAATTCGGAGGAAAACGCCGCGTTTTCGATAGCCCCATCGGTTGAGATATACGCAATTTCGGATACAAGCACACCCTTTAGGATGAGCTTTGAACCGACAAGCTTTGACTCAATCTCCGTAACTTGCGATTTGGTCGAGATAACCTCCGTAATATCCGGCGCGCCGAGAGACAGCGACTGCTCGTCCACCACGCTGAAGGTCTTTTCGCGAATGTCCGACGGCAGACTTGTAATAAGGCTTTTGGTCTTGAGCACAACATTGCCGTCGTTGTCTGAAAGCGAATTCGGAACCTCGTTTTCCGTCTCGTTGAATACGCGAAAATGCACGTCAAGCGTCACGCCGCCGGAAATTTTGCGCGGATTCGAGAGCGCGGCACGCACATTTTTAACGTCGCAGCTCGCGACTATAGTTGAGGTCTGCTTGATCTGCGGGTTCTCAAGCTTTGCCGAAAACGGAATGTCAATCGCGATTTTGCGCGGATTTTCCTCCTCCTGCGGGCGGTACGTGACGTAAAGCCGCGAGGAGCCGTGAACCGTCGCCCGGCCATTCTGGTTGTCCTTGCCGCGGATAAAGTTTTCCGCCGCCGTATAAATTATTTGGTCGCCGTCCGGAAAATTATCCGGGATAATCGCTTCCTGAATGTCCTCACCGGTGACCGTTTCGGTTACCGCCTCGTCAAAATACCGAAAATTTGTTGCTTGCAGGTCCATTTTGCCGCTCCTTGCTATGTGTTTGCCATTGCAAATACTTTTTGCTCAAGACAGTATATGAGTGCGTGCATCAGATTATGAATTTGTTTTCTGCGTCGGGTCTTACTCCTCCGGACAGCGCAAAACGCCCGGAAAGGTTCCGGGCGTTTTGCTGTTGGCTTACGGCGCTACACGTAGAAGTAGTGGTGCTCAATTCTTGCTACAAAGGTTCGCCGTCCGCCCCAAATCGAGCCGTTCGCGTTGAAATACATCGCGTTTCCGACCGGCGCCATTCCCTGCATTGCAAGATGCGCCGCAATGATCGCCTTTTCTCTCGGATTTACATTCAGCGAGCCGGAACGCGCCGGCGAGAACTGTCCCGGATCAAAGATAACGCCCTTGACGGTATCGGAGTAGTAGTCGCCGTTTTTGCGGTTCATCACAACGTTTCCGACCGCGATTTGTCCGAGAAGCGGCTCTCCGCCGGATTCCGCCTGAATAATGCGGCTCATCCAATAAACATCCTCCTCCGTATACCAAAGCGGAACTCCCTCCTCGCGCGTCAGAATCGCGTGGTTTGTGTCCGCGTCGAGTCTTGCGCAAAATGCAGTGGCAATATCCTCGGCGGGAGCCCAAAGCGTTCCGCCGTATTCCGCAACGCCCTCCTCAACCAGGAAGTATGCGCCCGCGTAGCCGAAATAAAAGTCGCCCTCGGCGGCGGTAATTTGGGCCGACTCGTCGTTTTTCAGCACGACGCACAGGAAGTCGGACAGCTCAAGGTATAGCTTCCCGCTGACCATCCGGCCTGCGATCGTGTACGCCGGGAGCCGTCCTCCGCGCACGGTAACGCTCGCGGACAGGTACTCCAAGGTCGCTTCTGAAACAGCGTCCGGAGCAGCTTCTTCCTCCGGTTCGGCCGCGGCGGCCTGAACCGCAAGTCCGGCGCAGAGGCTGAGCATCGCGAGACTGCCCGCGAAAAACTGACGAAGCCTTTTTGTTTTGTATTTTTTTGTGTTCATATATGTCTCCTTTTTTCGGCGGCGCAAAGCTTTGTTTTCGCGCCGGCTAAAATAGTGATATGCGTAAGCAGTACGGCGGGGCTTTTTGTAAATTGCCGGACGCAGCTAAAAAGCGCGGGGCTTTCAATGTATCGCAGTACTTTTTAGCTTCAAAAGTATTACAATTCGTAACAGATTATAACAGAATAATGTTGCGAAATTGCAAATAATTTGTTTCTTTTTGTAATTAGGAATTTATTTGTACAAGCTGCACAAAAACTCTCGTTTTATTTTCGATATTTTGCACGTATTATATATTTGATTTATATATATTCGTGTGATATAATTACTATGTTAGGTTCTGCTGAATAAAAGTCAGGCCGCTATAATCGGAGGTCACACACCTTGGCACGTCAAAAAAGAGTTTGCGCAATACACGATATTTCCTGCTTCGGCCGATGCTCGCTTACGGTCGCACTTCCTATAATTTCAGCCGTCGGAGTTGAATGCACCTGTCTGCCGACAGCCGTGCTCTCGACGCACACGGGCGGTTTTACCGGCTACACAGTCCGCGATTTGACAGACGACCTGTCACCTATCGCGGCACACTGGAACACGCTCGGTCTCACGTTTGACGCGGCGTATACAGGCTACCTCGGTTCGTTTGAGCAAATCGGGATTGTCTCCGCTATTCTGCAGGATATGCACACAAAGGGTGCGCTTGTGATTTGTGACCCCGTCATGGCGGACAACGGCAAGCTTTACCCCGCCTTTCCGGACAATTTCCCGGACGGAATGCGCTCGCTCTGCGAGCAGGCGGACGTTATCCTGCCGAACCTCACAGAAGCATGCCTTATGCTCGGAATTGAGTACAAGCCCGGCGGCCAGACAAAGGAATACGTCGAACGGGTTCTTCGCGAGCTGGCAAAGCTTCCGCGCAAAACAGCCGTATTAACCGGCGTTTCGTTTGAGGACAGCAAGCTCGGCGCGGCCGCGATTGACGTTGCGACAGGCGAGATCAACTACACAATGACGGAGCGCGTGCCGCATATGTACCACGGCACCGGAGACGTTTTCGCGTCGGCCTTTACGGCGGCGCATGTTGCCGGGAAAGCCTCGGGAGACGCTCTTGCGATTGCGGCGCGCTTTACGGCGGACGCGGTCGCGCGCACGCTTGCCGCCGGCACTGACGACAGGTTCGGCGTTAACTTTGAGGCGGGACTGCTGTCTCTGGCGCAGGCCGCCGCCGAGTAATTCGGCTAAAGGATTGACTGCAAAATTTAATCAAGGGACGCGATATATAATGAAATTTTCCGAAATGCCCTATAGCCGTGTAACAGAGGAGCAGTTCCGCGAGACAGCGGAGGCGTTTCTCAAGGCATTCGGCAGCGCCGCCACGGCGCAGGAGGCTGATACCGTCATACGCCGCTTTTACGCGGAGTACGACATTTTAGAGACCGCTGTTTCTATCGCTTATGTGCGCTATCAGATAAATATTAACGACGAGTTCTACAAGGCTGAGCAGGAATACTATGATTCCGCTATGCCGGCAATGCAGCTTGAGCTGCAGCGCGTAACGGACGCGGTGCTTGCCTCGAAATTCCGCCCGGAGCTTGAAAAGTCACTCGGAACGCTGCTGTTTCGCAAGTACGAAAACCAGCGCCGGCTGATTAACGAGGCAGTTCTTCCCGATATGCGCGAGGAGAACCTGCTGATTTCAAAATACACGGAAATCCTCGGCGGCGCGGAAATTTTATTTGACGGCAAAACGCTGAATCTCACGCAGCTCGACCCGTATCGCCAGTCTCCTGACAGAGCCGTGCGCAAGGCCGCAACGGCCGCGTATTTTAAGTTTTTTGCGGACAGGCAGGAGGAGTTTGACGAGCTGTTTGACAAGCTTGTCTCCCTGCGCGCGTCAATCGCGCAAAAGCTCGGCTTTGCGAACGCGGTTGCACTCGGCTACGCCCAAATGGAGCGGTTTGACTATGACGAAGCTATGGTCGCCGTGTACCGCGAGGAGATCAAGAAATACATCACGCCGCTTGTCGCGGAGCTCAAGGAGCGCCAGAAAACGCGTATCGGCGTTGACGAAATGCGTTTTTACGACAACGGCTATTACTTCAGATCAGGCAATCCGGTTCCTGCCGGCACGCCGGAGGAGCTTGTCGCCAAGGCGCAGAAAATGTACGGCGAGCTGTCTGACGAAAGCGGTGAATTCTTTGAATTCATGGTTAAAAACGAGCTTTTAGACCTTGTGGCCAAGCCCGGAAAGATGACGGGCGGCTTCTGCACTTCGTTTCCGCTGTATAAAGCGCCGTTTATCTTCTCAAACTTCACCGGAACAAAGGACGACGTGGACGTTTTGACGCATGAGGCCGGTCACGCGCTGCAGGCCTACCTGTCGTCAGAGCTTTTCCCCGAATACCGCAGTCCAACGTATGAGGCCTGCGAGATTCACTCTATGTCAATGGAGTTGATTACCCGCCCGTGGATGGAGTCGTTTTTCGGAGCTGACGCGGAGAAATTCTTGTATCTCCAGCTTGAGGAAATTCTGAATTTCCTCCCGTACGGCGTTTTGGTTGACCATTTCCAGCATTTTGTCTACCATCAGCCGTCGGCCTCACCTGATGAGCGCGCAAATGAGTGGCGGCGCTTGGAGCGCGAATACATGCCGTGGCTCGACTATGACGGAGACGAATATCTTGAGCGCGGCCGCCGCTGGCAGCGCCAGGCGCATATATATCAGCGCCCGTTTTACTATATAGACTACACTCTCGCGCAGGTCTGCGCGATGCAGTTTTTCCTCCGTTTTAACGCCGGAGATGAAAACGCCTGGAGCGATTACTTAAAGCTGTGCCGTCTCGGCGGTTCGGAGACGTTTGTCTCCCTGGTCGGCGCGGCTGGGCTGAAGTCGCCGTTTGTACCGGGCGTTCTTCAGGATGCGGCAGCGAGAGTCAAGGCAATTCTCGACCAAACGGACGACAGCCGGCTGTAAGCTCACAGCGGCACAACACAGTTAAATTTTTGCGTGAGGCCTTAATAAGATAGGCTGTCACGCGTTAGCAGGCAGGGCAAGAGAAATGTATGCAATTATAAAAAAGGAACAGCTGTCTGAGGGTGTGTACAGAATAACTGTACACGCGCCGCTCGTAGCAAAAAAAGCAAGGCCGGGTCAGTTCATCATTCTGCGCGTCACGTCAGACGGGGAACGCATTCCGCTGACAGTCGGCGGGTATGACCGCAATCGCGGCACAGTTTCCGTGATGTTTCAGGTCGCCGGAGCGACGACGCGAAAGCTCGCGGAGCTAAAAGAGGGCGACAGTCTTGCGGACTTTGTAGGCCCGCTCGGCCGCCCGACGGAAATTGAGGGACTGAGGCGCGCGTGCGTTATCGGCGGCGGCGTAGGCTGCGCAATCGCCTACCCGATTGCAAAGGCGCTGTACGAGCAGGGCACTGACGTAACCGTCATCATAGGCTTTCGCGACACGTCGCGCATTATCCTTGAGGACGAGTTCAGGAGCGCCTCAACAACGCTGCACATACTCACGGACGACGGGTCAAACGGCAATAAAGGCTTCGTAACGGCGGCGCTTGGCGAGCTTTTGACGGCCGGCGAGGTCTTTGACGACGTTATCGCGA
Organism: Oscillospiraceae bacterium; assembly: GCA_031272845.1. GTDB lineage: Bacteria > Bacillota > Clostridia > Oscillospirales > Oscillospiraceae > JAIRRO01. The sequence continues at coordinate 391 of JAISTA010000107.1, read as the reverse complement.
TAGGCCCCATTATGATGATGAAGGCCGTCGCGGAGCTTACGCGCCCGTACAATATGAAAACGACGGTTTCAATGAACCCCATTATGATCGACGGCACGGGAATGTGCGGCGGCTGCCGTTTAACCGTCGGCGGTCAGACAAAATTCGCCTGTGTAGACGGCCCCGACTTTGACGGTCATCTTGTGGATTTTGACGCGGCGGCCAAGCGAAACGGCATGTACCGCGACGGCGAAAGGGCAGACTATGAGCACGTGTGCAAGCTTCTTGAAAACGCGAGGGCACAGTAATGGCTAATATGTCGCTCAAAAAAAATCCAATGCCGGTGCGAAACCCTCAGCTGCGCGCAACAGACTTTGAGGAGGTCGCCCTCGGCTATTCCGAGGATGACGCG
>JAISTA010000029.1 GCA_031272845.1 Oscillospiraceae bacterium | reverse complement strand
CGCTGATGGCGCTCAATAAGCTCGACGAGGGCAAGATAAGCCTTTTCGGCGCGCCGCTGCCGAAGTCGACGGCGGCGGTTTCAGCGGCGGGAATCGCCTACGTTCCGCAGGGACGGGACATTTTCCCGGACTTTACGGTCCGCGAAAACCTGTTAATGGGTGCGCACTCCGCTAAAAAAGAGGAGACACAGGAGCGTTTTGCGACTGTTTTGGAGTATTTCCCGGCGCTTTTGCCGCACCTTTCGCGGCGCGGCGGCGTTCTGTCCGGCGGACAGCAGCAGCAGCTCGCGATCGGGCGGGCGCTTATGACCTCGCCGAAGCTCCTGCTTCTGGACGAGCCGACCGAGGGGATTCAGCCGAACGTTGTTTCCCAAATTGCCGAAATTCTCGACAGAATACGCGGGAGCCTGAAGATCCCGATAATCATTGTCGAGCAAAATCTCAAGTTTGCCATGCGCCATGCGGACAGGTTTTTGTGTATGCAAAAGGGGCAGATCGTAGTTCAGGGCAAAAACAGCGAGTTAACGGACGACGTTATAGCAAAATATCTCAAGGTGTGATTCCACCTGCAATAAATACAATAAGGACGGTACATAAAATGAGCGGCAAAACCTGGACTCCGGCAGCGGACTTGATTATCAAAAACGCGAGGATTTATACGGTCGACCTGACGGTCGAAGAAATACGCGGCGGAAAAACAGATTTTACCGTCATAGAAAACGGCTTTGCCGCCGCAAAGGACGGCAAAACAATAGCGGTCGGCGCGGGACTTGACGAGTCGCTGATAGGCGAGACTACGCAGGTAATCGACGCGGGCGGCGCGACGCTGCTGCCGGGGCTTATTGACTCGCATATGCACGCGATGTTTGCCGGAACGGAGCTTAGAAGCGTGAACTTCAAGGACTGCCGCACGCTTGGGGACTTTACCGCGCTGCTATCCCAACGCGCGGGAAGCACGCCGGACGGCGAGTGGATTTCCGGCTGCGAGTGGAACGAGCTTGTCTGGGACGTTAAGACCGCGCCGACAAAGCTTGACCTTGACAAGGCCGCGCCGAACAATCCGGTTGTGTGCTGCCGTCTTTGCCACCACGTTTACGTCGCAAACAGCCGCGCGCTTGAGCTTGCCGGCATTACAAAGGACAGCCCCGACCCTGACGGCGGCATTATCGGCCGTTTCCCGGACGGCGAGCCGAACGGACTGCTCTACGAAAACTCCGCAATGGGACTTATAGACGCGGTCGTTCCCGAAATGTCGGAGGAGGAGCGTATCCGCGCGATCGAGGGAATCGGCAGGGTGATGAACGGCTTCGGAATAACCGCCTGTATCGACGCGAATATGACGTTTGACCAGATGCGCGCCTATCTTCAGGCGAAAAAGCAGGGACGGCTGACCTACCGCGAGAATATGATGTTTTATCTCGACAAGGCCTGGGGCGATATTGACTATCACCTGCGCCGAATCAGCGAAATGACGGCCGTCACGGGCTTTGGCGACGATATGCTGAAATTCAACGGCATAAAGGTGACGCTTGACGGCATTCCCGCGACAGGCACGGCCGCAATGCGCGAGCCTTACGCGCACATGCCGGAGACGAGCGGTTACACCACGATAACAGAAGAAGAAATGATAGAGATTGCGCGGCTGAGTGCAAAGCACAACTGGCAAATAGGCGTTCACAGCTGCGGAGACCGCTCTGCGGACGTTGCAATAAAGGCGTTTATTGAGGCCTACAGGGTAAACCCGAACGATGCGCGGCATTATATTATTCACCACGCGGTCTACCGTGAGGATCAGCTGCCGCTTATGCGCGAGTACAACATTCCGATAACAGTTCAGCCGACAATTGCCATGCAGATGGGTGAGCAGCCGCTTATCGGCGAGGCGCTGGAGCGGCGCTATCAGCAGAACAAGGTGTTTTTTGACGCGGGGATTTTGGTCGGCGGCTCCTCAGATACGCCGGTCGTGACCTGCAACCCGTTTACTGGTATGTACGCCGCAATCACGCGCCTTGGCGCGGACGGTAAGGTGTACTCGGCCGATCAGGCGCTGACGCGCGCGCAGTGCGTTGTTATGTGGACAAAGGCTTCGGCCTACTTCAGTCACGACGACGACAAATCAGGCAGCGTTGAGGTCGGGAATTTCGCGGATTACGCGCTGATTGACACGGATATTTTGTCGGCCGAGGCGGAGGCGATCCGCGACACGAGGGTTCTGAAAACAATACTGGGCGGCAGGGTCGTTTACGAAGCGTAGGCGGCGGCTCAAGGCGCGGCGCACGCGCCGCAGAAAGGATTGCAGAATATGAAAAACACAGTAATAACGATTGCCAGAAGCTTTGGCAGCGGCGGAAAGGAAATCGGGCTGAAGCTTGCCGAAAGACTGGGTATTCCCTGCTACGAGCGGGAAATACTCAAAATGGCCTCCGACATTTCGGGAATCAGCGAGTCGATGTACCGCGACACGGACGAAAAGCTGCGCACCTCGCTCACGCTGAAGCGCCTTCGCGGAATGTTTGACCCGAATTCCTCCGCGCCAAGCCCCGAATCGGCGGATTTTAACTCGGACGATGCGCTGTTTCAGTTCCAGGCCAAGGTAATCCGCGACCTTGCCAACAGTGTTTCCTGCGTGATCGTCGGAAAGTGCGCCGACAAGGTGCTTGCGAACATGAAAAACACCGTCAGGCTTTACGTTTGGGCGCCGTTTGATAAAAGAACGGAGTCGATAATGGCAAAGCTGCATATCGGGCGGGATGAGGCGCAGCGGCTGATAAACAGAACAGACCGATACCGCCGAGACTACTACAAGTACTACTCCGGCGGCGCGGACTGGACGGATCCCGAAAACTACGATATGATACTGAATTCGGCGGCTATAGGACGCGATGAATGCGTGAGCCTGCTTGAGACATACGTAAAAGACATTTTCAGGAGTGCAGAGAGGGAGTAATGGACGAGAAAATACGTGATTTTGTGACGGTATCCGAGCTTGCGCGCGGGTTTGATGAGTACGCTCTGCCGCAGAGCGGGGATTTTTCCGGAAAATCGGTAACGCTGCACCTTGAGAGCGGCGAGACTGTAGGTTTGCGGTTTGTATCGGAGGAGGCGCTGCTTTTCACGCAAGGAGAAACGCCGCCGATTGCGGCGGCATACATTCTCACTGCTCCGCGCGAGGGGATATACTACCTGAGCTGCGTCGTCTCCTACGGAGACACGCGAAGCTTTGCGGCGGTTCTCGACACAAAAGCCGGCATTGCGACGGCGGCCTTCGGCATTCTTCCGACAAAGGAGGAGGCGCTGGTCTCCCAATTTGAGCGCGGAGAAAAGAATCTGCCGCTGACCTCTGTGCGCGTTGAGTTTTATGCGGCGGCAATTGACAGGCCGTTCACAGCCGATACGCCGCGCCACGAGGCGACAGACGAGCTTGTGGGGCACAGAATCAGGTTCACATACTCCGCAAACGACGAGTACGAGCACATATATCTCACGGAAAAGTCCTACACGTGGCGGTGCGTTCGCGGAATCGAGGCGGGTCTTGCCGATACGGAGCTGTGCTATTACCGCAAAATCGCGGATAAGCTGTACTGGTTTTGCTGGGCGGAACGCGTTGTACCGACAATCGGCAGCGTCGTTGAGGATCTCGCCGCTATGCGCTCCTACGGAACGCTGTACGGCTATGAGGACTACACAATGGGCAGGGTAAAAAACGTGCCGGCCGGGTCGTACGCGAAAATAGTAGATTAGACAGCACAAAAGGCGGACCTTGTCCGCCTTTTTATATTGAGTATGCGCGCTAATTTGCCATCGGCAGGTAAACAAATTTACCGTGATAGCTGGGCAGGTCAACCGCTCTGCTGTAACTGCCGGGGGTGACTGTTGTAAATTCCTTGAACTCGCGCGTGAAGTGTGACTGGTCGTAATACCCGTAATCAGCCGCAATATCTGTTATCCTGCCGTAGCTGTTGGAATTCATATACGAAATGAGCTGCTGGAACCGCACGTGCTCGCAGAACGCTTTCGGCGAAAGGCCGAGATTGTCGTTAAACACGCGGTTTATGTATCTTGCGGAGTACATAGTCTTTTCCTCCAGCTCGCGCACGCGCACCTCGCCGCCGGAGGCGCACACGGCGCTTATCATAAGCTGAAGCAGCTCATTTGTGCGCCAGCTGTCCGCTATGAACGTCCACAGGAGTCTTGCCCTGTCCTCGAAGCCGGGTGTTTCGGACATTTTTTCAAGAAGCTCCGCGCCGGCGGGCAGCTCGGTTAAGCTGCAGCGGCTGTTCACAAGCTCCGGAATTGAAAGCTCAAGCTTTTTCGGCAGGAATCCGGGCAGAAACCGCACGCCGAAATACTTGCCGCCGTCCTTCGTCGGGACGCTGTTGCCCTTTGTGACCATACCGCACACGCTTCCCTCAAGCTCGCCCTGCGCCTCGGTGAACATAATGTCAACGCAGCCGTCCGGAATCGCAACGCTGTGCGTTTCGTCACGCGAGCCTGCAGTAAACGAATAGAAGTGGACAATCGGCGTGCCGGGCACACGGATTTTGTAGTATTTTGTTGTGTTAGCCAGGAAAAACGGCTGCACAGGATAGAGATTAGTTTGCATTTTCAGCCCTCCCAAAAAAGAAACGGCGCACACCAAAAAGGTATGCGCCGTTGCATCTCTATTGAGTATTATAGCAGACAGGGCAGGGGATGTCAATAGTCCGGCGAGGGATTTTTATTACTTTTTGACTGCCAAAACACCGCCGTGCAACGCAAATGCCGGCGATTAGAACAGACTGAAACCCGACCGTAATAAAAATGAAATAAAAAGCGCAAAATTTGATTTTACTACTTGCGATTTAGACTTTTCTGTAGTATAATACGGGAAAAGAACGAAATAAGGGACTTGAGAGGAAAGTTTTTGTAATGAGCGGCGAAATCCAGCTTTATGCGCACACGAAAGAAGACCCGGTTACAAAAGTCA
>JAISTA010000006.1 GCA_031272845.1 Oscillospiraceae bacterium | reverse complement strand
ATTACGCTGATTGCGATAACAAGTGTTATCATCACGCTGCTTTCGGCTCCCTTCACAGGAGCGTTTCTCAAGCTGATGCAGGTTCCGAACTACGACCTTGCGGGAAATTACACCGGCGTGTTTGACATGGCAAAGCCGTATCTGTTCATTCTGTTTCTCGGTTCGGCGGCAAATGGCTTCTACAATGTCGTCAGCGGTATAATCCGAGGGCTCGGAGACTCAATATTCCCGCTTATCGTGCTTATCGGCACAGTCGTCCTTAACATATTCCTTGACATTCTGTTCGTCGCACCTTGGGGGTTTAACATGGGAATCGCGGGCGCGGCATGGGCGACAATTATCGCGCAGTATCTGTCCGCAGGCGTTTCGGTTCTCAAGCTGGTTCTTATGCGAAAGGGAATCAGCTTCACCGCGCAGACTCTGCGGCTGAAATCGGGAACCGTCAAGCTTATTACGAGACTTGGGCTTCCGACGGGTATTCAGATGGCTGTTATGTTTGCTTCGAATCTTATCACGACACCGTTTATCAACAGAATGGGCGGTATGGTTATGGCGACGCTGACCGCGACAATGAGCATAGACGGTTTTGCCGTTTTGCCGAGCCAGTCGTTTTCCATGGCGGCAAGTACCTATGTCGGGCAGAATATCGGAGCGGGACGCTGGGACCGCGTTAAAAAAGGAACGCTCACGTGCTTTCTTATGTGTCTGATATTTACGGCAGTTATGGTCGCGGCAATTCTTCTTTTCGGAGAAAATCTGTACAGGCTGTTTATAGACGCGGCGGATAAGGACCGCGCGGATATTATTTCGCTCGGCATGAATCTTATCGTAATCATGCTCCCGGCATATTTTCTGATGGTTGTAAATATGACGTACTCGGGTGTTATGCGCGGAGCGGGCGACGCTACGGGCACTATGTGGATTTCGATGATCATAAACGTGTTCCTGAAGGTGCCGCTTACGATTTTCTGGATCAACATGTCCGCCAAATACTACGATCCGTCCATAGTCAAGGCCGGCTATACGCCGAACGGCGATATACGCACAATGTTCTACGCGATGCTCGTGTGCTTCGGTATCGGATGCGGCATAACCATGCTGTACTACAGGCACGGCAAGTGGAAAACAAAGTCAATCGTCGGCGGTCCCCCGGCCGACGAACCTTCTGCGGCGCTTGCCGAGTAGAAAACGCGAAAGCATAAAGGTTATTGTAAAATTGAGTAAAATTCCGTTTATAACAAAAGAAAAAGCGGAGGAAATTGCCTCCGCGTTCCCCACGCCGTATCACGTTTACGACGAAAAGGGAATATCCGAAAACGCGGACAGAGTAAGCTCCGCCTTTTCGTGGAACCCCGGCTATCGCGAGTATTTCGCGGTTAAGGCAATGCCGACTCCCGCAGTGCTGAAGCTGCTGAAAAGCCACGGCTGCGGCGCGGACTGCGCGTCTATGGCGGAGCTGCTGCTTGCCGAAAAATGCGGATTTTCAGGCAGTGAGATAATGTTTTCGTCCAACAACACGCCTGACGAGGAGTTCGTCAAGGCCTACGACCTCGGCGCGATCATAAATCTTGACGATATCACGCATATTGACGTACTAAACCGCCTTTGCGGCATTCCGGAGACAATCTGCTGCCGCTATAATCCCGGCGGAATTTACTCCGTGTCCAACCATATAATGGACAATCCCGGAGACGCGAAATACGGCATGACGCGTCCGCAGATTTTCGAGGCGTTTGCGCGGCTAAAAGCTCTCGGTGCGAAGAAATTCGGCATTCACGCGTTTTTGGCCTCAAACACGCTGACGGATTACTACTATCCTCAGCTTGCAGAGCAGCTGTTCACGCTCGCGCGGGATTTGCAGTATGAAACAGGGGCGCAGGTCGCGTTTATCAACCTTTCCGGCGGCGTCGGCGTAAACTACCAGCCAGACGGGTATGTCAACGACATTTTGAAGATCGGCGAGGGCGTTCGTCAGGCGTACGAGAAAATCCTGCTGCCGGCCGGAATGACGGACGTTGCGGTGTTCACCGAAATGGGGCGTTTTATGCTTGCCCCCTACGGACATCTGATTACCCGCGCAATACGCGAAAAGCACATTTACAAGGAATACATCGGCGTGGACGCCTCCGCGTGCGACCTTATGCGACCCGCGATTTACGGCGCGTACCACCACATAACCGTGCTCGGAAAGGAGGACGCGGTTCACGACCATGTGTATGACGTTGCGGGCTCACTGTGCGAGAACAACGACAAGTTCGCGATAGACCGCAGTCTGCCGGAAATCGAAACGGGCGACCTGCTGTGCGTTCACGACACGGGTGCGCACGGGCGCGCAATGGGCTATAACTACAACGGAAAGCTACGCTCCGGAGAGGTTCTTTTGCACCCGGACGGCACGTTTTCAGTAATACGCCGCCGCGAGACGGTGGACGACTATTTTGCGACGATAATCTGGTAGACGCGCACAATTCACCACAGAATAATTTATGCAGAAACAAAAAATTGTCATAAAAATCGGCACCTCAACGCTTTGCCACCTCGGCAACGGCCTGAATTACCGCAATATTGAGCGTGTCTGCCGCGAAATTGCCGACTTAAAGCATTCCGGCTGCGAGATAACGCTTGTAACCTCAGGCGCGATAGGCGCGGGCACGGCAAAGCTGAATCTGCCGTCACGGCCGACCGGTCTGCGCGAAAAGCAGGCTGTCGCGTCAGTCGGGCAGTCCGTGCTTATGCACGCGTACGACAAGTTCTTTTCGGAATACGGCGTGACAGCCGGGCAGATTCTGCTGAATAAAGAGGACACAAACCGCCCCTCCTCGCGCGAGAGCCTGCTGGGTACGTTTAACGCTATGTTTGCTCTCGGGGTGCTCCCCGTTGTCAATGAAAACGACGCTGTCGGGTTTGACGAGATCGAGTCAGACACAAGAGTTTTCGGCGACAACGACACGCTGTCCGCCGTCGTGGCGGGCTTTACGTGCGCTGATTTGCTTGTCATTCTCACGGACATAGACGGCCTGTTCACCGCCAATCCGCACGAGGAGCCCGACGCGCAGCTGATTGCGCGGGTCACGGAGGTTACGCCGCGTATACTTGAGCTTGCCGGCGGCGCGGGCTCCGCTTTCGGAACGGGCGGAATGGCGACAAAGGTAAAGGCCGCGATGATAGCGGCTGAAACCGGGTGCAATACGGTTATTGTAAACGGCGCAGTTCCGGGCAATCTGTACCGCGCGGCGCAGGGGCTGCCGGCGGGAACGCTGTTTGAGCTGCGGAGTAAGCATTAGGAATATTATACGTGTTATTGCGGAGACCGCGCCGATTTTGGGCGGCGCGTCTTCTAATGATAGGGAAATTGAGGTTTTTTTACGATGGCAAAGTATATTTTTGTAACAGGCGGCGTTGTATCGGGTCTCGGCAAGGGAATCTGCGCGTCATCTCTCGGGCGGCTGTTAAAGCAGCGCGGTTTGCGGGTTACGCTGCAAAAGCTCGACCCGTATTTTAACATTGACCCCGGAACGATGAACCCGATTCAGCACGGCGAGGTCTTCGTGACGGACGACGGCGCGGAAACCGACCTTGACATCGGCCACTACGAGCGGTTTATCGACGAAAATCTTACGGCAAACTCCTCCGTGTCCTCCGGAAAGGTGTACTGGAGCGTACTCAACAGCGAGCGCAGCGGCGAATTTCTCGGCAAGACGGTTCAGATAATTCCGCACATCACGGAAAAAATAAAGAGCTGCATTTACAGCCTGGACGACGGAGAAACAGACGTTGTCATAACCGAAATCGGCGGCACAGTCGGCGATATTGAAAGTCAGCCGTACCTTGAGGCGATCCGCCAGGTCGGCAAGGAGCGCGGCAGCGGCAACGTGCTGTATATCCACGTTTCGCTGATTGTCCAGATTCCCGGCTCGAATGAGCTGAAGACAAAGCCGACGCAGCACTCCGTCAAGGAGCTGCTTTCAATGGGCATAACGCCCGATATTCTCGTGTGCCGCACGGCGGAGCCGCTGCCCGACGGGTTAAAGCGCAAAATCGCCCTGTTCTGCAACACTGAAACAGACTGTGTGATTCAGAACATAACGGCGCGGTCTCTCTATGAGGTGCCGCTTTTGATGGCGCGGGAGGGACTTGACCTCGTCGCGTGCCGCAAGCTCGGCCTCGTCACGGACGAACCGGATCTTACCGAATGGCACGCAATTGTTGACAGGACGCTAAAGGCTAAGAAAAAGGTTAAAATCGCGCTGGTCGGCAAATATACGGAGCTGCACGACGCGTATCTTTCAATCGCGGAGTCCTTTTACCACGCGGGAACGGAAAACGACGCGATCGTCGATATAGACTGGATTGATTCGGAAACTCTGACTGACGAGAACGCCGGTAAAATTCTCAAGAACGCACAGGGCATAATCGTGCCGGGCGGCTTCGGCGAGCGCGGCATTGAGGGGATGATTTCCGCCGTAAAATACGCGCGGGAAAACGATATTCCGTTTTTCGGAATCTGTCTCGGAATGCAGATGGCGGTAATCGAGTTTGCGCGGCACGTTGCCGGGCTTGCAGGAGCGCACACAACGGAGGTTGATCCGGGCACGAAATACCCGGTCATCGATCTTATGCCGGAGCAGGTCGGAATTACGCAAAAGGGCGGCACAATGCGTCTTGGAAAGTACCCCTGCGTGCTGAAAGCCGGCTCCGCCGCGATAAGCGCCTACGGACAGGCCGACATTTCCGAGCGCCACCGCCACAGACTTGAGTTCAACAACGAATTCCGCGAGGCGCTTCAGGAAAAAGGCTTGGTGCTGTCCGGACTGTCTCCGAGCGGCAACCTTGTTGAGATCGTCGAGCTTCCGGCGAATAAATTCTTTGTCGGCGTACAGTTCCACCCGGAGTTTAAGTCGCGGCCGAATCGGGCGCACCCGCTGTTCAGGGAATTTGTAAAGGCGAGTATAGGCAAATAGCTGCGGGATGTGGGTCGGACTGTAAGCTGAGATATAGTTAAAACCCCGCCGGAAGCGTTGCTTCCGGCGGGGTTTTGTGTGCGGTATACAAAATAGCTCCGATACCTACAGCCGAGCCGTCAGCCTGTCCAGCAGCTGCGTTACTGTATGCTCCTGCCCGGGATTCCTCAGCGCCGCCGTCAGCTCGCGCGCTTTGTCTATCTGCTCACGCGCCTTATCCGTCTCGCAATCTAAGAAGGCGGTTTTCGCGGCGCTAAAGGGCATAAAAGCGGGGTGCTTCATTTTCAGCAGCTTCTGAAAATTTTTGTCTTTTGTCCTTGCTTCAATTCGCGCACGGGCGCGGGTTGTCCACTCCGCACCCTCAAAATATACAAGCTCGTGAAACATCAGAGCTAATGTTATCTGCCCGCTGTAGAAAACCGGAAGCCGGGCGTTCTCCAACTGCAGCAGCTCCTCGTAGCTTTGCTGAAGCATACCGGCCTCCTCTAGCTGCGCGGAGCGGAGCATAATCAGATTTGCCTCCAAATAATTGTTTATATCCGCACTGCCGTCCGACCGAAAAAAACCTTCAGGAAAATCTGTCATGATTTTACCCTTAGACATCTCGGCGTTGGCTTTCAGCAGCACATATAAGCCGTGCTCTGCGGCTTCGGATTTTCTTGCCTCCCGAACATTAGCTCCGTCATTCGGTATAAACGCTTTTTTGTATGGGATATAGCTCAAAGCGGCAAGCAGCAGGTTTACAAGACCAAAGCCTAACAAAGCCATTCTTATATAAGCGTTTCCCGTGAAAACATACAGAACAGCCGCAGCGGCACCGGCGCCGGCATTTGCGAGAATGCTGCCAAGATTATACAGAACGAATCGGAATTCGCGCTCCTCCTCGCAGGGCGACATAAGGCATTGCCCGGCAATTCCGCTTAAGCCCGCACTTTTTGAAGCTGTCATTTTACCCTCGTTGTCCTTTACCCATAGTCGGTTAAGTAGCCGAAACGACACAAAATGATAACCTGTCAAACGCCCGAAAAACAAATGCCCAAGCTCGTGAAAAATCACGCCTAAAAAAACTCCGGCTAATACGCCGAGCAGATAAACCGCCATCAAGCCGTCAAACAGCGTACGCATTTTCTCCTCCGACCGCAAAATCATAATAAATCACAGCTGCACAGCTACATTATATATTAATTTTTTCCGTTTTTCAACCGATTTTTGTTTTTTACTGCAACATTGCGGATTAGCTTTAGGAAACCGCAAAGCCCCGCAG
>JAISTA010000037.1 GCA_031272845.1 Oscillospiraceae bacterium | reverse complement strand
TTTTACGCAATCGTAGTTGATCCCGCGCAGCCATCGGTTGACGGACGCGCGCACGAGACGGTCAAGAAAATGACGGCGGCGGTGCACACGGGAAAAGACCGCGTGTACAAGAAATTCCTTGATACAACGACGGACGATGACGGAGTCGTAAAGTCAATTTCGTTCAAAAACATTGAAAGGTTCAACTTTGCCTACGATGTGGTGGACGCTATCGCCGCAAAGGAGCCGCAAAAGCTCGCGATGCTGCACATCTCGTCCGACAAAACGGAGCGCAGGATTACATTTGAGGACTTTTCCAAGCTGTCCTCCCGCGCGGCTAACTATTTTGAGTCGCTGGGCATAAAGCGCGGGGACAAGGTTATGCTCGTGCTGAAGCGCAACTACCAGTTCTGGATCGCGATATTGGGACTGCACAAGCTGGGCGCAATCGTTATCCCGGCCTCCGACCAGCTTCTTGAAAAGGACTATGTATACCGCTTCGGCGCGGCGGGAATAACCGCAATTGTCGCAACGGACGACCATTCAAACGCGCCGGACGAGGCGGACAAGGCCATTGCGCAGTGCCCGGAGGTTGCGGTAAAGATTATAGTCGGCAAGCCGCGTGAAGGCTGGCACAATTTTAATGAGGATTTGCCGCGTTTTCGCTCCGTATACCCGCGTCCGCTCGACTGCCCGGGCGGAGACGACCTGATGCTGATGTTCTTTACAAGCGGCACGACGGGCTACCCGAAAATCGCGGCGCACAACTACAAGCACCCGCTGGGACATTTCATCACGGCAAAATACTGGCATTGCGTTGACCCGGACGGCCTGCACCTGACAATCTCCGACACGGGGTGGGCAAAGGCGCTCTGGGGCAAGCTGTACGGACAGTGGCTGTGCGAGGCTCCGCTGTTTGTGTACGATCTTGTGCGGTTTGACGCGGCGGACATATTGCCGATGATCGCGAAATACAAGATAACTACACTGTGCGCGCCGCCAACGATGTACAGGTTCTTTATACGCGAGGATTTGTCAAAATACGACTTTTCGTCGATAAAGAACGCGACTATCGCAGGCGAGGCGCTGAATCCGGAGGTGTTCTACCGCTTCCGTGACGCGACGGGTCTTGAGATAATGGAGGGCTTCGGCCAGTCTGAAAGCTCCGTTATTCTCGCAAACGTTTCCGGTATGACGCCGAAGCCCGGCTCTATGGGCAAGCCCGTGCCGCTCTACGACTGCGATATTGTGGACGCTGACGGAAACTCACTGCCGACAGGCGAGGTCGGGGAGATTGTAATCCGCACAACGCCGGGCGCGACGCCCGGACTTATGGTTGAGTATTACCGCGACGAGGAAAACACAAAAAAGGTGTGGGCAAACGGCGTTTACCATACGGGAGACACCGCCTGGCGCGACGAGGAGGGCTACTACTGGTATGTCGGGCGTACCGACGATTTGATAAAGTCCTCCGGCTACCGAATCGGGCCGTTTGAGATTGAGAGCGTTATAATGGAGCTGCCGTATGTGCTTGAGTGCGGCGTTTCGCCCGCGCCGGACGAGATTCGCGGTCAGATTGTCAAGGCGACAGTCGTTCTCAAAGGACGCGAGCCGTCTGACGAGCTGAAAAAAGAAATTCAGGAATACGTCAAGTCGCGCACAGCGCCGTATAAGTATCCGCGCATTGTGGTATTCAGCGACGAGCTGCCGAAAACCACATCAGGTAAGATTCAGAGAAACAAACTGTAGCAGATGAAGCATATTTTCATTGTAAACCCCGCCGCCGGGTCAAAATCACCGGCACTCGCGCTGATACCGGAGCTTAGGCTGGCGGCGCAGGCTCTCGGCGCGGAGTATGAGATATACGAGACCAAACACGCCGGGGACGCGACGGAATTTGTGCGCGCGCGGTGCGGCGAAGCTGCCGGGACACTGCGCTTTCACGCTTGCGGAGGAGACGGCACTCTGAATGAGGTGGTCGCGGGCGCAATCGGACAGCCGAATGCCGAGGTTGCCGTTATTCCCGTAGGCTCAGGCAACGACTTTTTCCGCGTGATTGCGGGGGCTGACGCAAAAGCCGATATTTCACGCGCGATTCGCGGCACGGCAAAGAGCGTTGACGCAATCAGATACACCGCTGTTCTGGACGGCGGCGCGGAAAAGTCCGGATACGCAATCAATATGTGCAACATCGGGTTTGACGCGGCGGTTGTTGAAAAAGCCGGAGAAATCAAGAAAATTCCGCTGCTTGGCGGACCGATGAGCTACCTTGCGGGCGTTTTCTCAACGCTTGTAAAAAAGCCTGTTGCGCAGCTTGAAATTACGGCGGACGGCACGCCCTACGCCTCTGGGGAGTTTTTGCTCTGCACTGTTGCGAACGGCGCTTATTGCGGCGGCGGATATTTTGCCTCGCCGCTTGCCGATATTCAGGACGGCGAGCTGAATTTTGTCACGGTGAAAAACATCACGCGCCGCTTTTTCGTCTCGATTCTATCAAAATACCGCGCGGGCGAGCACCTGACAGAGCCGCGCCTGAAAGGCGTTATAGATCACACCGCGGCAAAAAAACTGACAATTGCCGCAAAGCAGCCCGCAGCTATGGCAATAGACGGCGAGGTTGTGCGGATACTGCGCGCGGAGTTTGAGATAGTGCCCGGAGCGGTACGGCTGGCCGTGCCGGTAGGGGAGTAGGGGGAGCGACGGGAAGCTATTTTATTTTCAATTAACATACAAACCCATTGCATTTAGGTGAACTTTTGCAATGGGTTTTCTTTAATTTTTGCACACGAAAAACCAGCATTTCGGAGCAAATGAGAGGAATTCGCCGTTATTCTACGAATAACGGCTGTTTTCTTTGAAAACAGCCAAATGACAAACATCATTGTAATTGGTATAATATTAAAAACGCCTGTTAACAGTAAAAAATGAAATTTAATGTAGGAGAACTGATTTGAAATCTTGGATTATTTTAATTGTAATTGGCATAATTATTATAGTTTACTCAATATTGGAAGAATATGAATCTTTGTCGGCGCCACTTTTTAGTATAGGTGGTGGCGTTATAGGTATAATCGCAAAGGATCTCGCCTTGATTGTAGTTTGTTTTTCTACGTTGTTAGTTTATATTTTGCTTTTAATTAGAAGCCTCGCTCGCAAAAGCGTTATAGAAGGCAGAAAAACAGTTTGCAGCTTCTGTAATGGCACTGGTGAGTGGGTTTGGCATAGCCCACGTAACGAAGCCGTCTACCATAAATGCTCGCATTGCAATGGAACAGGTAGAAAGTAGTGTAGCAGCACGAAAAACAGATGGATTTGACACGCCTATCCTTTAACACTTTGCCTACTCCATCCCGCCCTCCAGCTCCACAGCATAGCATATCCCCGGAATGCTCTGCTTTTGCTGCGAGGTCGTTACCGACATCATGGCGCCTGTCGGGCAAAACAAAACGCGGCGGTATTCCCCGGAAATCAGCTTCGGCAGAATGTACGCCGACAGTACAGACGCCGCGCAGCCGCAGCCCGAGCCGCCGGAATGTACGTCCTGCCCATAGCGGTCATATATCAGCCGCCCGCAGTCGTTGTAGTTCGGCAGGGAAACGCCCTGCTCCGCGAACAGCGCGAGCAGAATATCTCCGCCGACAAAGCCGAGGTCGCCTGTTACAATCAGGTCGTAGTCAGACGGGACTGCGCCGCGCGATTCAAGGTGGCGCGAGATCGTGTCAAACGCGGCGGGAGCCATTGCCGTGCCCATATTTGCGGTGTCCGTCACGCCCTTATCGACAATTCGCCCGACTGTTGCGCAGGAAACGCGCGGTAAGCGCGGGTTTTGTGTGTCCCCGGCACGCGCCGAGAGGATAAACGCCCCGGAGGCGGTGGCGGTCCACTGCGCTGTCGGCGTGCGCTGTCCGCCGTACTCAAGCGGCGTGCGGAACTGGCGCTCCGCCGTGCAGAAATGCGAGCTTGTGACGCACGCGCACCGCTCGGCCGCGCCGCCTACAAGCAATGCCGACGCAAGGATTATTGCTTCGGCGGAGGTTGAGCAAGCGCCGTATATGCCGAAAAAGGGCAGGCCCGCCTCACCGGCTCCGAAAACGCTGCCGGCACTGTTTGCGAGCAGGTCGCCCGCGAAAATGCAGTCGAGCTTGCTTTCGGCAAGCCCGGCCTTTTGCGCGGCGATTTCAAACGCCGTTTGCTGTAAGAAGCTTTCGGCCTGCTCCCAGCTCGTTTTTCCGCAAAAGGAGTCCGCTATAACGCTGTCAAAGAGTCCGCCGAGCGGGCCT
>JAISTA010000233.1 GCA_031272845.1 Oscillospiraceae bacterium | reverse complement strand
GGCATAGCGGACCTTATCCACTGCTCGGCGGGACACCACGAGGTTCAGAGCGCGTTTGTCGTGACGCACCCGTCTATGTTCCTGCCTGACGGAACAAATCTGTATTTGGCGGAGGCCGTCAAAAAACGCGTCAAAAACACGCCCGTCGCGACTGTCGGTGCGTTTACGGATCCCGCCTTTTGCGAGGAGGTCATAGCCTCCGGCCGCGCGGACGTTATCTACATGGCGCGCGAGCTGCTGGCCGACCCCGATTTCCCGCAAAAGGCAATAGACGGACGCGAGGGCGACGTTACAAAGTGCGTGCGCTGCTTTACGTGCTTTTCAAATTTGCTAAACACCTCGCAGTTTTGCTGCGCCGTGAACCCTGAGATAGGCGAGGAGGAGGAAATCCGCGTCCTGCCGCCTGTACGGCACAAAAAGAAGGTGCTTGTTGTCGGCGGCGGCCCAGCCGGAATGCAGGCCGCGATAACCGCGGCGGAGCGCGGTCACGAGGTCACGCTAATCGAAAAAAACGCGCGGCTCGGCGGCGCACTTATGTGCGAGGAGGCTGTGCCGTTCAAGAAAAAGACTGCGGAGTACCTCTCGCTTATGGCGCGGCGCACAAAGCACGGCGGGACAAAGGTGCTGACCGGCACCGTCTTTTCGGAGGAGCTTGCCGCAGTTGAAAACCCGGACGTCATTATCGCGGCAATCGGAGCCGCGCCTGTCGTCCCGGCGTTTATACCGGGATTTGACCGCACGAATGTCTTTTCGGCGGAGCGCGTTTATCTTGACGCGGAGCTTACCGGCCAGAAAACCGTCATCATCGGCGGCGGCCTTGTCGGAACGGAGCTTGCGATTTACCTTGCGGCGCTCGGACGCGCTGTAACGCTCGTCGAGGCGCTCCCCGCCCTAACAGACGGCGGAAATTTCCTGCACGGCCTTGCGCTTTCCGTTCAGCTGCGCGAAAAAAACGTCACAGTCAGAACCGGCACGCGCGTGCTTGCGATTGAGGACGGCGGCGTTCGCGTTTCGCCGGAGAGCAGCGCGGAGGAGCTTCTGCCCGCCGATACGGTCGTGTACGCGGTCGGTCAAAAGCCGCTTCAGGCCGAGGCAATCGCTTTGTCGAAATACGCGCCGGAATTCCACATAATAGGCGACTGCTCCGCGCCGAAGAATATCCGCGAGGCAACGCGCGCGGGGTATTTTGCCGCGGCGAACATTGGTGTTAACTGATTGTGCTATATGCTTATGGGGCAAAGGTAAAGACCTTTTAATCGTTACTCGCGCCGCTAATGCGAGAGTACTGAAATTAGTATTCGAAGCACTGAAAAGGATGGACTATCATGGCTGAAATAACATCTCTGAAGCTTGGCAAAACAATGGAGAAAAAGCTGAGGTCGGTCGGGATATATACTGCGGAAGCACTGCGGGAGATAGGCAGCAAAGAAGCCGTGTTTAGGCTAAAGGCACAATATCCATCGACTTGCGTGGTTATCCTGTACCATTTGGAAGCCGCCTTGCAGGGTGTTGAGATGAAAGAACTTGCTTCCTCCTGCAAAACTGAATTAAAGGCGTTTTTCAATCAGATTAAAGCTTGACGAGCGAACTAGGATAAGCTCCTTATCAAACACAAAGGTTATACATAAAACACATGCCCAACTTCAGCAAATACATCTCAATAAACGACCCCGCAGCCGCGAAGCTCCGGCTCCCCGGCTATTTGCCGACGGCGTCCTTGTCCGGCGGCAGGTTTCCCGGCTGTCTTGCGGCCGAGGGCGGGTTTCTGACGGAAAGCTTCGAAAACGCCGCGCCGCTCACCTGCGCCGGAACAGCGTTTTTGTATATGTTCGTCGGCTCTGACCGCGCAAATCCCGAGAGCCTGAACGCACAAATCGAGTTTCAGGTAGAAGGCGAGACGGTGACGCTCGCCAAAACGACAAGCGTATACGTCCCGGCGAACGCGCCGCACAGAATAAAGGCGGTGTCCGGCCTCGCACACCCCATCATCTTCATCAGGCTCGCGGCGACCGGCGGCGAGTTTGAGGAAACCGCCGCAGAATCACCCGAGCTGCAAGACGGTGCGTATGTCTGGGGCAGTCAGGATGGTTATGTCCCGCCTGACGGAAGGTATCCGGAGGCGCCGGAGGGCTTCTTGCGGCTTCTGCTGTACTCCGGCAGCCACAGAATACCCGGCGCGCCGTACTGTGAGCTTATGTGGTTTCTGACAAAAAACGACACAGGTCCCGCGCCGCACACGCACGAATTCCCTGAAATTATCGGCTTTTTCGGCAGCGACGCAAAAGCGCCGGACACGCTGGGCGCAAATGTGCGGTTCTACTTCGGCGAGGAATACGCCGCAATTGACAAGCCCGCGCTGATCTGCATTCCGGCAGGCATTAACCACGCGCCGATTATCGTGCCGGAGATGAACACGCCTATAATCCATTTTTCCGCGTCCGGCGCGGTGTCCTACGTAAAGGACGGCGCGGAGGACAATTTCTTCACCGTATAAATCGCCGCAGTGAAGAAACCAGCAGCATAAACTACGTTATTTGCGCCGTCAACGCGCGGTAACGCCTTATATCAGGAGAGACAAAACACACAAATGAAAGAACAGCTTGAGAAAATACAGCTTGCGGCAAGCGGTGAAATCGCCGCATGCCCGTCCGCTGCGGATTTGGAGCTTCTGCGCGTCAAATATCTCGGCAAAAAGGGCGAAATAACCGCGATATTAAAGCAGATGGGCGGTCTTTCGGCGGAGGAGCGCCCAGTTATCGGCGCGCTTGCGAACTCCGTGCGCGAGTCAATCGAGGCGGCGCTCGCGGCAAAACGCACCGCGCTGTCTGAAAAAGAGCTTTCCGCACGGCTTTTGGCTGAAGAGATAGACGTGACGATTCCGGCAAGGCTCGTTTCAATCGGGCACAGGCATCCGATTTCGACAGTGCTTGAAGAGGCGGTTGACATTTTTCTCGGTATGGGCTTTTCCGTCGCGGAGGGACCTGAAATTGAGTATTCCGTATACGATTTTGACAAGCTGAATATCCCGTGGGGGCACACAGTCCGCGAGTGGAGCGACACGTTTTACATTGAAGAGGACGAGAGCGTTCACCTGCGGTGCCAGACAAGCCCCGTGCAGGTGCGCTATATGGAAAAGCACGAGCCGCCGATCCGCATAATCTCCCCTGGCAGGGTTTACCGCAAAGACGAGGTGGACGCGACGCATTCGCCGATGTTCCACCAAATCGAGGGGCTTGTCGTCGATAAGGGCATTACTCTTGCCGACCTCAAGGGCACGCTTGACGCGGTTATGAAAAAGCTCTACGGAGCGCACACTTCAACACGTTTTCGCCCGCACCACTTTCCGTTTACGGAGCCTTCGTGCGAGGTGGACGTGCAGTGCTTTGTGTGCGGCGGCAGCGGCTGCCGCGTCTGCAAGGGCGAGGGCTGGATTGAGCTGCTCGGCTCCGGCGTTGTACACCCGAAGGTGCTTGCCGGCGCGGGTATCGACCCCGACGTGTACTCCGGCTTTGCCTTTGGTATGGGGCTTGAGCGTATGACAATGCTGCGCTTCGGCATTGAGGATATGCGCCTGCTCTACGAAAACGATATGCGCTTTTTATCGCAGTTTTAAGGCCGCCATACTGCGGCGCGTCACAGCCCGCTTTATACTTCTACGCAAAGGTTTACAAATGAAATTATCTAACAAATGGCTTAACGAATACGTAAAAATCACGGCTGAACCCAAGGAATTCGCGGACAGAATGACAATGTCCGGCTCAAAGGCTGAGGGCTTTGAGGATCAGTCCGTTCAGATGAAAAATGTCGTCGCGGGGCGCGTTACCGCAATTGAGCGTCACCCGGACTCCGACCATATGTGGGTCACGGAAATCGACGTTGGAGAAGACGCGCCGATAACAATCGTCACGGGCGCGCAAAACGTGTCGCTAGGAGACACCGTGCCTGTTGCAAAGCACAAATCGCTCTTGCCCACCGGGCAGAAAATCGAAAAAGGCAAGCTGCGCGGAATCAAAAGCGAGGGAATGCTCTGCTCCCTGTCCGAGCTGTGCCTTGATACGCACGACTACCCCGAATGCATAGAGGACGGCATTATGATTCTCGCGGGAGTAAATCAGCCCTCCGTTACCGGTGAAGATATCCTGCCCGGTCAGGATATACGTCAGGTTCTGGGGCTTGACGATGTCATCACGGACTTTGAGATTACAAACAACCGCCCGGACTGCCTTTCCGTAATCGGACTTGCGCGTGAGGCGGCGGTCACGTTCGGCGCAGAGCTTACGCTGCGCACGCCTGAAATAAAGTCGGCCGACGCCGCCGACAATATCGAAAAGCACCTGAAAATTACGGTAATGGACGCGGCGCTTTGTCCGCGCTATACCGCGAAGATGATTAAGGATATAAAAATCGCGCCGTCTCCCGTCTGGCTTCGGCGGTTTCTGCGCGCGTCCGGCGTGCGGCCGATAAACAACATCGTCGATATTACGAACCTCGTAATGCTGGAGTACGGTCAGCCGATGCACGCGTTTGACTATAAATGCCTGACGGGCGGCGAGATTGTCGTCCGCACCGCCGCTCCCGGAGAAACGATAACAACGCTTGACGGCAATGTGCGCGGAATTACGCCCGATATGCTCGTCATCGCGGACAGTTCGCGGCCTGTCGGACTTGCCGGCGTTATGGGCGGCGAGAACTCCGAAATCACGGAGGATACCAAATACGCGGTGTTTGAGTCCGCGCTGTTTGACGGCGTTTCGATACGCCGCGCGGCCTCCGCCCTCGGTATGCGAACGGACGCGTCCTCACGGTTTGAAAAGGGGCTGGATATTGAAAACACGCTTCCGGCGGTCGAACGCGCCTGCGAGCTTGTAGAGCTTCTCGGAGCCGGGACGGTTCTCGGCGGAACGATCGATGTTCGGTCACAAGCGCAAACGGTGCGTGAAATCGCGTTTGAACCGGATAAAATAAACGCGCTTTTGGGAACGGACATTCCGGAGGCGTTCATGCGCAAAACGCTTACGGCGCTCGGTTTCTCGTTTAACGGCGGCACGGTAAAAATTCCGTCGTGGCGCGGCGATGTTGAGCATTACTCCGACCTCGCGGAGGAAGCCGCGCGGTTCTACGGCTACGATAAAATCGCGCCGCGCCTGTATCTCGGCCGCGAAACAAGCGGCGGACTGAACAGTCGTCAGTCTGCGGAGCGGCGCGTGTCGTCCTGCCTGCGCGCCGCCGGGTATTCTGAGGTGTACACCTACTCGTTTATCGGCACGGAGGACTATGACAAAAT
>JAISTA010000163.1 GCA_031272845.1 Oscillospiraceae bacterium | reverse complement strand
AGATGATGACCCAGTTCTTGTCGCAGGCGTCCATAAGCTCTGCCATAGTCGTCTTCTTCTCGTCAAAAACAAGCTTTTTGATTGCGACGAGACTGTCCGCAAGGTCAACAACGCCGCGTGAGCCGAGCCAACAGGCGCGTCCCTCAGGATACCGCGCACCGCCCTCGCGCGAGGCAAGTCCCGCCGGAATGCAGTCCTCATACTGCATCGCAACGCGCAGGCCTGACATCGGTCCCTCTGCAATTTCGGTCGCCCAGGAGAGCATTTTGAACTTGCGCAGAATCGGCGTAAAATACGCCAGCTGCGCGTAATACGCGTCCAGCACCTGCTGGAAGTCCGTGAACTCGCGCACGTCGCCGGTGTGCACGCCCAACTGCTTGCCCGTGCGCTTGTCAAATCCATCGTTCAGTGCAAGCTCGAGTACCTTCATCTGCGACAGGTTGTGTCCGCCGCCCATATGCTCAAGCGAGTCCAGGTGATAGCCAAGACAGCCCGACGCATTCCAGTTGCACGCGTCCGCGAGAGGCACGCCGCGGTCTACGTAGCGGCGAGTGCCAAGCTCGTCGTTCAAAAACGCGGGGTTTCCACCGCCGAACTCGACATTGCACTCAAGCGCGTGGATAACGAACGCGGGATCCATATTTTTGTTGTACCGCACATAAATTGCGGGCTCGGATAGCTTGACCTGCGCCATCGCCTCAAGTACAAGCCACGAAATCTCGTTTGTCAGGTCATTGCCGTTCTCGTCCGTGCCGCAGAGCGTGATATTCGGCAGAAGCGAGCCCGGCGCGGCGCGCTGTTCACGCGGAATTGTCACAAGATTCTCGCACTCGCGGATCTTCAGCCACAGCGAGCCGAGCAGCTCCGCTGCGTCCTGCGCGGTGACCTTTCCGGCGGCCTTGTCCGCCTTGTAATAGGGATACAGAATCTGGTCGAGCCGCCCCACAGGCACCTCCGGCCTGTCGGAGCTTTCCTTCCAGCACACAAGGTGATACAGCCGCACGCACTGAACCGCCTCAAAAAAGTCGCGCGGCGGCTCCGCCGGAACGCGCTCGCAGGCGCGGGCAATGCGCAGCAACTCTTCACGCCGCGCGGGGTCTGCCGTCTGCTCCGCCTGAGATTTAGCAAGCTCCGCGTAGCGGTTTGCGTACTTGATAAACGCCTCGCAGGAGATAATCGTCGCCTCAAGCAGCCAGTATTTGCGCAGATACTGCGCCGTTCCGTGCGAGTTCTCGTCGCCTTCGGCGAGCATTCTCTCTCGCTCCTTGCGGCACAGGTCTATAACGTAGTTCAGCCCGTGCGCAACGCACTTGTTGGACACCTGCGCAACGCCGCCGCCGTACGCCGAGTAGTTCTGGAAGATACCGCGATCCATTTCATAACGTACGCCGCGTCCCTCAAACACCATTCCCCGGTCAAACAGCAGGTCAAACACGCCCTCGCCCATATCGTACGCGACAGATGCGTTAACAGACGACACCTTGGGCATGTTCTCAATCCAATACTTCGCATCCTCGCGCAGCGCCTCAAGGTCCTCCGGCGTGATGCTGGTGGACGACGTGTCGGAGGTCTTACGGTCAAACTTGCCGCTCTCGACCATTTTCAGTATCTCGCGCGGCTTCATAGCGCAAAGCGTGCCGTTTCCGCGAATGAACTTCGTGAGCGACCCGGCCAAAAGCTCCCCGTCGCGCAGTGTTATCGGGCACTCAAGCAGACGCTTTTCAAGCGCCTTTGCCCAGCGAATGTCAACGGGCAGTCCCTCAGTTTCTTTCCAGCTCTGCGTGAACAGCAGTGTGTCGTCGACATAAATCTGCGGCGGCGCGTTCTCCCACTCATCCTTCAGCTTAGCAAGGCGCGGCGTGAGCACCTGCACTCTTTTGATTTCGTCCTTGTTAACGGACGATATGTTTTGTGGCATTATAATAGCTCCTCCCCGGTAATTTGTCCGGTCTGTGTTTGTGTGTTTTCCCTTGAGAAATGCTCAAGGCCGAGTTAATTTGCTTCTCTGTTTAACTTAATTGTCACGTTTCTTACCTTTTGAATTGCTTCCTCATCCTCAATCGCCGCAGCGTTATTTGTGTTTAATGATAAAATCACAGCTTCGTCGTCAAGCTTCGCGTTCATTGCTTTGAACATCCATTTTGCCGAAGCAATTGCCTTATCCGCCGCGCCGTCCCCGCCGCCGACTAAAATCAAAGCGCCGTTCTTGCATTTCAGCTTAGGGACTGCGCCCAAAAACTTTCCTGACGCGTAGTGGGCTTGAAATCTGCCGGCAAGACTTATCAGCGGCCCCGGAAGGTTCGACATATGCACAGGCGACGCGATGATTACATTGTCAAAATCGTCGTCGTATATCAGCTCCATCCTGTCTTTTATGACGCATTTGCCTGTTTTCCAGCAGGCTCTGCAATCAATGCAAGGCGAGATTTTATCGTAATAAGCCGAAATTTCAGTTATCTCGCCTTTCAGCGCGGCTTTCAGTACGTCTAAAAGCGCGGCCGTATCTCCGTTCTTTCTCGGAGAGCCATTTATAATCAGTGTTTTCAGACTAGCTCCTCGTGTTTGCTTTTGCAAAAAACCATTACCGCTTACCGCTGTCCAAGCGGGTTCGGCGGCTCTTTATCCGACTAGCTTCAGACTGCGGACTTCACTTTCCCTCCCCCGGATTCCCGGTAGGTGTCTTACCCAAGAGAAACGACTGCGAGTGCGAGTATATATACCCAATTCCGCCGCCGACGTACAGGCACAGGCCCGTGATAAAGCTTGACAGCTCGGACGCAAGCCACAGGCAGGGCCCCGCAATATCGTCAGCCGTACCGATTCTGCCGAGAGGCACCTCAAAGCCCGCGATACCGTCCAGCAAAACGTCTATCTCGTCTTTATCGCCGAGCTCGTCCCAGAACGATGTCTTTATCGGTCCCGGCTTTAGGCAGTTTACGCGGATTCCGAGCGGAGCAAGCTCCATTGCAAGGTTCACCGTCAGGCTTTCGCACCCCGCCTTTGCCATGTGGTAGGCGTAAGCCGGAGTAGTCGGGTTCAGCGCCCCGTTAGACGAACAGATGATTATACTGCCGCTTTTGCGCTCCTTCATATGCGGCACAACGGCGTTTACCGTGTCATACGTGCCCCAAAGGTTGCTCTCAACCGTTTTGTCGAAGTTTTCACGCGCGGAAAGGTCGTCTCCGTCAAACGTGCGCCCGGCAAAGGTCGCGAGAATGTCTATTTTGCCGTACTTTTCTATAGTCTTTGCAACCATTGCGCGAATACTCGCGGAGCTTGTAATATCCGTGCGCCCGAAAAACACGGCGGAGCCTCCGGCGGCGATAACGTCCTTATCCCCGTTTATCAGCCGGACTGCGTTTTCCGCCCGCTCCTCGTTGTAGTCGGCGACGACGATGCTCGCTCCGTGCGCGGCATACAGGTGTGCGGTCGCCGCGCCCATACCGGAGGCCGCGCCCGTTATGACGGCAGTCCTGCCGGAAAGCAGGCTGCCCGTGCGGTTTTGAAGTAAGTCAGACATAAAAATGCCCTCCGAATACGATATTATAGCCGATTAACCTAATATAGTCAAACCACTTGAAAAGCAATCCGCCTTTGCGGTCTATTTTCCGCATTGCTGCGTCGTCGTCCTTGCCGGGTTACGACACGCCTGCGTCCTCCTCCTGGCAATCCGAAAAATATCCTCGCAAATCCGAATCGCTTTTCAAGTGGTTTGACTATATAACTGATTTCGCAACACATAACATAGTATATCACAAATAAAAATGCCCTCGCAAGGGCATAAATGCACTAAATATGTACTATGTTTTTGAAGAATAGGAAGGCTGAGTTCAGATTGCGGCAAAGGTCAGGCGCACCGAAAAGCGCGCAAACACTTTCATCCGGCCTTTGCCGCCGGCTTTTTCAAAATCCGTCCAAGAGCCTTTTCCGCTCCGCCGGATAAATAATCCAGTCCCGCTGCGGCTATCGGCAGCATTAATACAAAATATGCGAGGATATACTGCGACTTTGCCTCAAACAGCAAATGATACGCTACACCGCCTAAGATAACAGTGGGCAGCAGCAAAAACACTATACTTTTCTTTTTTGCAAGAAGAAGCGCTCCCGCCGCCGTAAAAACGCACACAAAAACCGCCATATTTAACAGGTTCACATAACCTTTTACGCCCGCCTCAAGCGGACCTGTTGAGATTTCGGTGTGCTCTCCGGTACCGCAAATTAACGCCGCAATGCCTTCGCGTTCGGCATAGAAGCCGTGCCCCTGGTTTATCCATACACTCTGATAAGTAGGTTCATTCCACTGACTTGAAAACTTTTTATAAAAAAAGCTTATGCCGTAGCGAGGGTTTGTAATCAGCGCCTTCAGCTCCTCCTTAATCGTGGTCTTGGCAAGCTCGGCCGCTTTTTCCGTGTCTCTGCCGACAAGCTCATATGCCCAGATTGTGTGGTCTGAGGCGTACCAGCCCGGCATATCATATCCGTTTTGATCCGAAAGACCAAGGGCCATCCATGAAATCATCGGAACACCGCCGACGGAAAAGCTTGAGCCCGCACGCATCTCATACTGCCAGGTTACAATTTTGGGAAAGGATATACAGCAAGCAACCGAAACCACCAGCGTGACAACGCTGCGAAAATTTTTATGCCTGATAAAATCCAAGGCAATTATAATGCAAACCGCAATAAGCACGATTAAAGTGTTCGCCTTCATAACAGCGGCGATTCCGAGCAGCGAGCCGGTCAAAAGTCCGTAATACCACTTGTGGCTTTCGAGAAACAGGACGGCAAACCAAACAGCCGCAATCGTGAAAAACAAGCCCGGCAGGTTGCCGTATATCAAGACGGTCGTCATAATCGGCTGCGGCGCAAGAAGCATAAACAAGGCGCAGAATAAAACGACCAGATCGCGCTTAAATACGCGGCCCAGCGTTTTCAGCAGACAAAAATAAGAACCGGCCAAAAACAAGACATTCAGCAGCTGAAAAATTTCAAAATGAGTACCGGGGCGCATTACCCGATAAACTAGCTCACACCAAAAAGTAAAGCCGAGCTGGTAGCGGTAGGCCACGAAATACCAGCTTGCGTTTTCGCCGAATAATTTGGAAAAATCGTTGTTACTTAACGCTCTTCCCGTGTAGACGACCGCCCCGGTATCCGCAAACGGCATTGAGTGCGAGCTCATCACCCAAATAACACCAAGCAAAATTGTCCAGACCGCGACAAGCCACGGCAGCCGCTTATAAAAGGAGGGCGGGATTTTATGCGCGATTTTTCGGAGTAAAACACCTATAAGAACGGCAAGTATCACAATCGCAATATTCAAAAAAACGCCGGACACGCTTTCGTTCTGTATAAAAACGTGCTCGTAGTTTTGACTGAACGTGTCCATTCCGGTTGTAAAAAACAGGCTGAGCACACAAAGCACGGCCATAAAAAACAAGAAAATTGCCGCAATCGCGGCGTAGGCTGCATTTCCCGCTTTGCCAACTATTCTGTTCAGTGTTTTAAGAAAACGCATTTGTAAAAATGTCCTTTGTCGGCAAGCTAACGGCTTTATATACTCAAGCCCTGCGCTTTATTCTCCCCATGTTTTGCCCGTGGGCAGTCCCCATTTTTCATATGTGTCGTTGTAGAACTGCGGACGCGAAAACTCCGCTTTCATATCCATACGCAGCTCGGCATAGCCGAAGCCGGCGTTTGACAAAAATTCAACGCCGCCGAGAATTTCCGCCAGCTTTTCGGCGCGGAGCGTGAATATTACCTCGTCCTCACCGGCAAGCGCGCGCTCGTATTCGCCGGGGTCGGGGAACGTGATGTTGTAGTCCTTGCCGTTTAAGACCGGGATCGTTGAGTGAACGCAGGAATCCACAGGGTCAAGCAGCAGGTCAAGCATTTTGCCGCTTTGAAATTTTGCCGCCATCTGAAACGTGCGTATCTGCGCGGGACGGCAGTAAACCGAAATGAGGTCGGGCGCAAACGTGCACTCCTCCAGCGGAGCAATAGCAAAGCCGATAACAGGCGGCCTTGCGCCGTTGTCAAGCCGGGGGTATGCACTTTTGAAATAATCAACGCCCTGCTGCGGATCCCTGACAAACAGCTTTGTGCCAAGCTCCTCGGGGTCAATCAGCTCCTCCGCGATCATTCCGTAGGACACCAGCGGCCACAGACACCAGTGATCCTCCTTGAGCATTACAAGGTGCGCCTTTTCGCGCCGCACCTTTGAAAACGCCTGACACATCGCAAGCGCGCCGATACCGCACTGACTGGGGCGCACGCATTTTTCGGGAAACACGTCTCCCTCGCGCAGCACCCGCAGCGCAATCGGCGAAAAGCGCAGAATGAGAAGCTCCTTCAGCCGTTTTCCGGCCGCGTTGAATTCAGCTATGTTCATGATTTCCTCCCAGCACGGACAGCGCCGCGCTCAATATTCTGCCGCCGACCTCGTCCTCACTGCCCTGTGCCGGTATAACCGTCCAGTCCAGCGCCTTTGCGGCAAAAAGCGCCGATTCGCGGGCGTTTTTGAGGTGATTCCCGTCTTTTTCGTGTATATCGGAGCTTGTACCGTCGCGCGAGTTGCGCGCGCGCAGGCGCTCGGCTGACTGCTCCGGTGTAAGG
This sequence comes from Oscillospiraceae bacterium, assembly GCA_031272845.1. Taxonomy (GTDB): domain Bacteria; phylum Bacillota; class Clostridia; order Oscillospirales; family Oscillospiraceae; genus JAIRRO01. The sequence continues at coordinate 6,704 of JAISTA010000163.1, read as the reverse complement.
TCAAGCAAAATCACGGCGTCAGGCTTCGGCAGGCCCATCTTGCCGAATTCAGTGTCATACAGCCAGCGAAAATACTCCTCCCGCTCGCCCTCCGGCAGCTTTCCGCCCTGATGTACGGCGTTGGAGGTGGTGTACCTGTCGGTTATCACAATTCCGCCTCCGTCAAGCACGTCGCGCCACCCGTCGTTTTTATACGAAATATACCTGTCGCAGGCAAAAAAGAGCGATGCGGCGTAGGCGTTCACCGACTTCGGATCCTGCCGCTCGTCCCCGCGCCCGATTCTTCCGCCGAGGTATTCCTCAACAAGCGCAGCGCCCGGCGTGCCGTACTTCGGAAACGCGATACGCTCGGCGTGAACGCCGCGTTCAGACAGCGCGGATAACAGCCGCGCAAGCTGTGTTGACTTGCCCGCCCCGTCGATTCCCTCTATTACGATCAGCTTGCCCTGTGACATCCTTTTCCGCCTGACTGCGGCGGTTAACCGCAGGTTCTTACCTCAATTAAAATTGCAGCTCGTCAACGATACCAATATCGCGAAAGCCCAGCTTTTTATATATTCCGTTTGAAACAGGGTTGTCCGCATCGGCGAACAAACAGCAGAATTCCGCCCCCGCGTCAAAGCAGGCACTCGCCGCATAGGCCACGGCCGCCGCGCCGTAACCGCGATTGCGGTAAAACGGCGGCGTGTACACCTCGGAAATAACGGAGCCGTTTCCGACCTCGCGCGGACTTGCCGCCGTCGACACAGGCACGCCGCCGTCCTCCCAGACAAACAGCTTGCCGCGCCGAATCAGCTCGCGCACCTGCTCTTCGTGCTGCTTTAGACTCAGCCGCACAGTAAGGCCGCAGTCCCGCTCAAATTCCGTGTACCAGTACGGCAGAAAGTGCAAATCCCGCTCTGCCGCCGCGCGTCCGAACCCGGACACGGCAGCTTTCAGCTCAACGCTGTTGGCAAGCATCAGGTTCATACCGAAGTGCCTTGTGTATCCGCCGTCCCCGGCATACGCGCGGGCAAAACGCTCCGCAGTGCCGCGCTCCGCAGTAACGCCGGGCGGATTCACCCCGGTTATTCGCAGCTCCCGCGCGAAAAACTCCAGCGCCGCGTCATTCGGAATATTGTCCGGCTCATACAACACCACATTAAAGGGCGGCGTGTAGCCCGCGGCTAAAAGCACCTCGCCGCCGTCCGCGCAAACCGCCGCGAGCAGCCACCCGCGCTCGGCAGTATCGACATCATCGGAGGTGTAGCCCAGAATGATGTTGTTCTGCACCTCGCTGCGGCGCAGCGTTTCCCACGCGGCCTTGCGAAAGCCTTCTGTCGTCTTATACTGCGTAAACACCATTGCAGCGCTCCCTTGAGCCGCGTTAAGCTACTTGTCCTTCATTCGGATTATCAGCTCGCCGGCCTTTACAAGCTGCCCGGCCGATACAAGCACCTCATCTATTACGCCGGACATCATCGCCGCGACGTTTATCTCCATCTTCATCGCCTCGACAACTGCAAGCACCTGATTTTCCTCGACGACGTCGCCGGGGGCGACGTTTATCTTCGACACAAGTCCCGGAATCGACGCGCCGACCTGGCTCTTGTCCTCCGGGTTTGCCATTGTGACCTTGCGTATCGTGTCAATTGCCGTAGGGTCAGGCACCATAACCTCGCGCCGCATTCCGTTCAGCTCGAACTGCACGGTGCGCATACCGTTATCATCAACGTCGCCGAGGCCTATGTACTTGACGACAAGGGTTTTTCCGTCTTCAATTTCAATTACGGTCGTCTCGCCAACGTCAAGTCCGTTGAAAAACACGTTTGACGAAAGCCGCGCGACAGCCCAGTATTCCCGCAGGTGCTTCAGGTATTCCGGCACGACCTTCGGGTACACAAAATACGAGATAACGTCGCGCTCCGTCGGCTCCGGCGTGTATTTCATCAGTTCGCGTTTACCCTCCTCAAAGTCAACAGGAGGCAAAAGCTCGCCGGGACGGCAGGTTATCGGCTCTTCACCCTTGAGCACAATTTTTTGCAGCTCGGGCGGGAAGCCCCACGCAGGCTGACCCATCATGCCCTTGAAGTAGGACACAACAGAATCCGGGAAAGTCAGAGAAGCGCCCTTTGCAACGATATTCTCGGGCGTCAGATTGTTCTGCACCATAAATATCGCGAGGTCTCCCACCATTTTGGACGACGGCGTTACCTTTACCAGGTCGCCGAGCATATCGTTGACGGTCTTGTACATCGCCTTGACCTCCTCAAACCTGTCGCCAAGTCCGAGAGACACGACCTGCGGCTGGAGGTTGGTGTACTGCCCGCCGGGGATTTCGTAGCGGTAAATCTCCGTCATCGGGTTTTTCAGGCCGGAGGCAAAGCTGTCGTACCGCAGGCAAACGTCCGACCAATAGTTGTCCAGCTCCTGCAGCCGGTCCAGGTCAAAGCCTGTGTCGCGCTCCGTTCCGGCAAGCGACGCCACAAGTGAATTCATAGAGGGCTGGCTTGTCAGCGAGGACACGGACGGGATCGCGGTATCGACAATGTCAACTCCAGCCTCCGCCGCCATAAGATAAGCCGCGATTTGGTTGCCGGACGTGTCGTGCGTATGAAAGCGCACGGGCACGCCGATTTCATTTTTCAGCGCGGTGACAAGCTTTTTCGCGGCATACGGGCGCAAAAGCCCGGACATATCCTTGATGGCAATACAATGTGCGCCGCGCTTTTCCAGTTCCTTGGCCATTTTCACGTAGTAGTCGAGCGTGTATTTGTCGCGGCTGCCGTCCATAATGTCGCCCGTGTAGCAGACGGCGCACTCAAGGAATTTGTTCTGCTTGAGAACCTCGTCCATCGCGACCTCCATACCGGGAATCCAGTTCAGGCTGTCGAACACGCGGAACACGTCTATGCCGGATTTCGCGCTTTCGGCGACGAACGCGCGCACCAGATTGTCCGGGTAGTTTGTGTAGCCGACGATATTAGACCCGCGCAGAAGCATCTGGAACAGCACGTTCGGTATTCTGCGGCGCAGAATGTCCAGCCGCTTCCACGGAGATTCGTGCAAAAAGCGGTAGGCAACGTCAAACGTCGCGCCGCCCCACATTTCAAAGGAGAACAGATCCGCCAGGATTTCAGACGAGGCCTCGGCGGCGCTTACCATATCGTGAGTGCGAAGACGCGTGCCGAACAGCGACTGGTGCGCGTCGCGCATTGTCGTGTCTCCGATCAGCAGCTTTTTCTGCGACAAAACCCAGTCGGATACGGCTTTCGGCCCCTTTTCGTCCATAAGCTGCTTCAGTCCCGGCTTTACAATGCCGCTTGTCGCGGGAACGCGCGGGTCGTCGTACTGAGGGCGGCCTGTGTCGGGCGTTTGCACCTGAATGTTCGCGATATACCGCAGAACACGCGTCGCGCGGTCTCTCCCTTCCGAAACGTCGAACAGCTCCGGTGTTTCGTCTATAAATTTCGTGTAGCACTGCCCCTCTAAAAACACGGGATGGTGCAGAATATTCGTGACAAACGGAATATTTGTCTTAACTCCGCGCACGCGCAGCTCGTTTATCGCGCGGGAGGCGCGCATTGCCGCTCCGTCAAACGTATTGTCCCAAACCGTGCACTTTACAAGCAGCGAGTCGTAGTAGGGCGAGATCGTGGTGCCGGCCTCCGCGTTTCCGCCGTCGAGCCGAACGCCGAAGCCTCCGCCCGAGCGGTAGCCGGTTATTTTGCCGGTGTCGGGCGCGAAATTGTTTGACGGATCCTCCGTCGTAACGCGGCACTGTATGGCAAAGCCGCGCATATCCAAATCCTCCTGCGAGGCAAGCCCAATCTGCGGGTGTGAAACGGGGTAGCCCTCGGCAATGAGTATCTGCGCGCGCACAAGGTCAATTCCCGTGAGCTGCTCTGTTACGGTGTGCTCCACCTGAATTCGCGGGTTCATCTCAATAAAGTAGTGCTTACCCTCGCTGTCGACCAAAAACTCGACTGTTCCGGCATTTTCGTAATGAACCTCCGCCGCGATTTTCACCGCGTCGGCATACAGGCGCTCACGGATTTCCTTTGGCACGGAAAAGGCGGGGCCGAACTCAACCACCTTTTGGTACCGCCGCTGAAGTGAACAGTCGCGCTCGCCGAGGTGGCGCACATTGCCGTATTTATCAGCAAGGATTTGTATTTCAATGTGCTTCGGGCGCACAAGGTATTTCTCGATAAAAATAGCGTCGTTGCCGAAGGCCTTGTACGCCTCGGACTTGACAAGCGGAAACTCGCGGCGTACAGCCTCGTCGTTCTCGCACATACGCATTCCGCGTCCGCCGCCGCCCGCCGCCGCCTTTAGTATAACGGGATAGCCGTACAGATTAGCCTTTTCAATTGCCTCATCCTCACCCGAAAGCGGCGTTTCGTCTCCCGGGATAACAGGCACGCCGCAGCGCTTCGCGACGGCCTTTGCGGCAAGCTTGTCTCCCATTTTCGCAAGCACGTCTGAGGGCGGCCCGATAAAGGCGATTCCCGCGTCCTCACAGGCCTTTGCAAAGTCCGCGTTTTCGGACAAAAAGCCGTAGCCCGGATGAATCGCGTCTACGTGCTTGCGCTTTGCAAGGTCTATAATGTCCGCAATGTCGAGATACGCCCCCAGTGGAGACTTGTTTTTTCCGATAAGGTACGCCTCGTTTGCAACCGTGCGGAAAAGCGACAGCGTATCTTCATTTGAATACATCGCGACTGCCGTGCAGCCGACGTCAAAGCAGGCGCGGAAAATGCGCACGGCAATCTCACCGCGGTTTGCGGCAAGGACTTTTTTGAATTTCACTTTGTTTTCAGCCATAATTAATCTCCGTTTTTTACGACGACGTTTTCCGCACCAAGAATTTCCCGAAGCTCCTCAATAAACTCAATTCTCGCCGAAAATGCCGCGGATCTTTGCTTTTTGTCCGGAAAGACGCATATAAGCTTGTCCTTTCCGGGGAACATCGTTATCCGTTTACTAATATCCGTAAACTCATAGCTGTCCTCTCCGGGCAGCCTGAGGTACACCTTTGCGCCCTGCTGCGTTTTCACCTCCGCGCCGAGGTGTGCGGCGGGCGTTACATCGTCCGCCATAAGCGTAGCATCACCCTCCGCGCGAACTGACAGGCGGCCTGTGATAAGAACCGTGTTGCCGACGCTCATATAAGAGCCGGTTTTCACGATTACCTTTTCAAAGGCAAGCACCTCCATAGAGCCTGTGCCGTCGTCCGCCGTCATTGCGCACATTTGCGTGCCTTTTTTTGTCAGCCGCGTTTTAGAGGCTGTTATTGTGCCGAGAAGCACAAGGCTTTCGCGGTCAGCGTAGCTTTCAGGATCGCGCAGTATCTCGCCGACGGGCACTGCGCCGCGCTCACGTGCCTGCGCGCGGTATGCATCGCACGGGTGCCCGGACAAATACAGCCCGGTCGCCTCAAACTCCTGCGACGCCTTTTCCTCCGCCGTAAAGTCCGGCAGTTCAGGCAGAACAGGCTCCGCCGTATCGCCCGGGTCCTCCGCGCCGCCTCCGAAAAGGGACATTTGTCCCTCGAGCACGCGGCGTTTTTTCTCCGTTTCCTGGTTCAGCAGAAGCTCAGTAACGGCGATAAGCTGCGTTCGTTTGTGCCCGAAGCAGTCAAACGCGCCGCATTTTACGAGCGCCTCAACCGCACGTCGGTTCAGGTCTGTGCCGAACATCCGGCGGATAAAGTCCCCGAAACCGCGAAATTCGCCATTTTGCCGTTCGGAAACGACATTTTCCATAAATTTTGACCCGAGGTTTTTGACAGCCGTCAGTCCAAAGCGGATATTGCCGTCCTCAACCGAGAACGTGCCCAGCGACTTGTTTATATCCGGCGGCAGAAGCTCGATTCCAAGCTCGCGGCACTCCGCCGCGTACTCCGCCACCTTTTCCGGCAGGAACAAAACGGAAGTGAGCAGCGCCGCAAAATATTCCCTCGGGTAGTGCGCCTTCAGATACGCCGTGCGGTACGTCACAACGGCGTAGCACACAGCGTGAGCCTTGTTAAACGCGTAGTTTGCAAAGTCGAGGATTTCGTTGTAAATGCTTTGCGCAACGGCGGGAGCTACTCCGCGAGACACCGCGCCCTCAATTCCGCGCTCCGCGTCTCCGTTTATAAACGTCTCTTTTTCCTTTTCAATCTGCGAGAGCTTCTTTTTAGACATCGCGCGGCGTATCATATCCGCCTGTCCGAGAGAAAAGCCGGCAAGCCGCCGCAGGATCTCGATAACCTGCTCCTGATAGACTATGCAGCCGTAGGTAACGGATAAAATAGGCTCAAGCAGCGGGTGCTTGTAGGTAATTTTGCCCGCGTCCTTTGCGGACGCTAAAAAGCGCGGTATCGAATCCATCGGCCCCGGACGGTACAGGGCGATTATCGCCGTAATGTCCTCAATCGACTTCGGCCCGAGTCCCGTGCAGACGGACGTTATGCCCGTGCTTTCCATCTGAAACACGCCCAGCGTTTTTCCCTTAGACAGCAGGTCGAAGGTTTTCGCGTCGTCCTCCGGAACTTTTTCAATGTCAAAATCCGGCGCGGTTCTTTGTATTATTTTAACGCAGTCGTCTATAACGGTGAGGTTTCGCAGGCCGAGAAAGTCCATTTTGAGAAGGCCCAGCTCCTCAAGCGTCGTCATCGTATACTGCGTTGTAATTGAGCCGTCTTTTTTAGACAGCACAAGCGGTACGTACTCTTCAAC
>JAISTA010000160.1 GCA_031272845.1 Oscillospiraceae bacterium | reverse complement strand
ACGCCCCCGCGAAAGGTTCACAGACACCTTCGCGGGGGCGTTTTACTGCCTTTTTGGTATTCCCGGCTTGCAACACTCCACAAGCCGCAGTATTGTGCGGCTGCGCGGATGGCAACCCCGGCGCTATTTTTGCCAGTATTCCAGCGTTGATAATTGCACTTTCAGAAGCTTTCGCATTTCCTCCGGGCTTGCCCAGTTTTGAAGCGGCAGAATATTCTCTATCAGCTCGTCAAGGGTGTCAGCCACATGAAAGCCTCCGTCATGATAGCACCATTTGCAATATTTTTCGTTTATGTCGCCCTCTGTCTCGCGGCTGTAATTACTTTCGTCCTCGAGCGGCATTCCGCAGACCTGACAAATCGTATTGCGCGGCAGCCCCAGCAGCGTGTTTACGGATACGCCGAAGGTCTTTGAGATAATTTTCAGCGTGTCAGTGTTCGGCACCGTCTCGCCGTTTTCCCAGCGGGAGACCGCCTGCCGTGTAACAAGCAGCTTTTCAGCCATTTTAGCCTGGGTCAGGTTGTTCTTTTGACGCAGGTCTAATAGTATATCCTTTGTTTCCATATGGCGCACCGTCCCTTTCAAGTTAATTGACTATAGTATACCGCACATGCGGCAGAAAGAAAAGCAACCTGCCGTTGCGTTAAGCTTTCCTATCCGATGGTATACACCCTCACAAAAAGCAGTAACACCGGGCGTCACCCTGACGCCCGGTGTTCATAGCGCTTTGCTACAGCACGCCGCTTGCAATATCGACCTCAGGCGTCAATTCGCCGCCGATAATCGTCAGCACGCGCTCAAACGCCTCCAAATCGGTTTCCGGAAGGCGGTTGCGCAAGCGCCGGATTACCTCGTCCACATACGACATGCTCATATTGTAGTAAGTGAAAAATTTATCTGTGACTGACAGCCGGTACTCCCGCCTGTCGTCCGGCGACTGCTGCTTGATTACGTAGCCCTTGCGCACAAGGCTGTTGATTTTATGCGTCGCGTTCTGGGCGGAAATATTCACAAACTGCGCAAATTCGTTCACCGTCGGAGCGTTCAGCGCGTGGATAATCTCCGCGCAAAACGTCTCAACGGCGGTCAGGCTCGCCTCGCGAACCTCGAATTTCGCGAAAATCCGCTTATAAAAGTTCAGCTTGAATTTCAGATAAACCGCCTTGAAGCGTTCTTCCAGCATTTGTATCTTCCTCTGCAATTATTTTACGCGTCGGTCAAGGCAAACGTAATCTCGGCCTTGCAGACGCATTCCCCGTTTACGCTCGCCTGCGCCTCCGCGATTCCGACGGTGCCGAGCCGCCGCAATATGCGGCATTCCAGCTCCAGCACGTCTCCCGGGACTACCGGCTTAATAAACCGCGCGTTTTTCACGCCGCCCAGTACGGCCAGCCGACCCGCAGAGGCCTCTTCCGTCAGCAGTGCGATTCCGCCAGTTTGCGCAAGCGCCTCAATAATCAGCACGCCTGGCATAAGGCTTTTTTTCGGAAAATGCCCGGTAAACTGCGGTTCGTTTGCGCTTACGCACTTAATAGCCTTCGCCCACTGACCCGGCTCGTAGTCCGTCACGCGGTCAATCAGCAGAAACGGGTATCTATGCGGTAGAATATCGCGGATTTGCTCAATTGTCAACCCCATTTTTCCTCACTCTCCGTATTTTGAAAAAATAATTACAGCGTTATGTCCGCCGAACCCAAGCGAAATCGACATCGCGTGCGAAAGGCTAGCCTCGCGCCCGGCGTTCGGCACAATGTCCAGATTGCACTCAGGATCCGGCGTGCGGTAGTTGATCGTTGCGGGAATAAAGCCCTCCCGCAGCGCGTTAACGCACACGATTGCCTCGACCGCGCCCGCCGCGCCAAGCAAATGCCCGGTCATCGATTTTGTGGAGCTTACAGCAACCGAGTTCGCCGACTCGCCGAACGCCTGCCGGATTGCGGCGGTTTCGATTTTGTCGTTGAGCGGCGTAGAGGTGCCGTGCGCGTTGATATAGCTGATTTGCTCTGCCCGCAGCCTGGAATCGGTCAGCGCGTCCGAGATTGCCCTTGCGGCGTTGCTGCCCGTAGGCTCCGGGGCTGTGATATGGTACGCGTCGCAGGACACTCCGTAGCCCGTAAGCTCCGCGAGAATTACCGCGCCGCGCCGCTTTGCGTGCTCCAGCTCCTCAAGTACAAGCGCGCCCGCGCCCTCGCCGAGCACAAAGCCGCTTCGCTCCGCGTCAAACGGAATACTTGCGCGGTTAGGGTCAGCGCCCTCGTGCAGCGCCTTCATCGACGTAAAGCCGCCTATTGTCAGCGGGGTTACGCACGCCTCCGTTCCGCCGCACAGCATAACGTCTGCGTAGCCGTGCCGTATCGCGCGCATTGCGTCCCCGATTGCGTTCGTGCCGCCGGCGCAAGCCGTCACAACAGAAGAGCAATAGCCCTGAAACCCCGTTTCTATCGCCAGCTGTCCCGCCGCCATATTTACAATCGACTGCGGAATAAAGTACGGCCACACGCGGTCAAAGCCGCGCTCAAGTCCGCGCGAGAACTCGCGCGTGATTGTACTCAGGCCGCCGACCCCGGACGAAATCAGCGTTCCGCACCGCGTCATATCCGAATTTTCTTTTGTAATCCCGCTCATTTTCAGAGCCTCGCGTCCCGCCGCGATCGCGAAAAACACGTAACGCTCCGTGCGCTTAGCGTCCGGTCCGGACAGGTAGTCCAGAATGTCCGCGTCTACCTCCGCCGCAAGGCTCACCTTCTGCGCCGACGCGTCGAACGCCTTTATAGCGCCGATTCCGCAAGCTCCCGCTTTTATGCCGCTCCAGAAGTCTTGCGAGCTGTTGCCCAGCGGCGTAACCGCGCCGATTCCCGTAACCGCAACTCTGCGATTCTCCATTTGTTTCCCCTCCATTACATATACATGCCGCCGTTGACGCTAAGCACCTGCCCGGTAATATACCGCGCCTCGTCACAGCACAAAAACGCCGCCGCCGCCGCAACATCCTCCGGCTCGCCGAAATAGCCGAGCGGAATTTGTCCCAGCATTTTGCCGCGCACCTCGCCAGACAGCGCGGCGGTCATATCCGTTGCGATAAACCCGGGTGCGACCGCGTTCACGGTTATCCCGCGCGGGGCAAGCTCCTGCGCCGCCGCCTTTGTAAGGCCGATAAGCCCCGCCTTTGACGCAACGTAATTCGCCTGAGCCGCGTTCCCCGCAAGCGCGACGACGCTCGAAATGTTCACAATCCGCCCGCTTTTTGCCTTCATCATCGGCCGAGCGGCGAGCTTTATGCAGTTGAACGCGCCCTTGAGGTTAACGTCCAGCACGCGCTGAAAGCTCTCGGAGCTCATCATCATCATCAGCCCGTCGCGCGTGA
>JAISTA010000065.1 GCA_031272845.1 Oscillospiraceae bacterium | reverse complement strand
TCAGTTTTTTTATCCACTTACCTTCTTCCAGTTTTATATTTTTCCCGGCACGCCCTATTCCGTAGCCTATCAGCTCACCGCACGCCGCTCCAACCGCACCGCACAGTATAACAAGTATGGGGTTAAATACCGCCGAGGCGCTTAAAATCAACATAGAGCTTGGCGCAGGCAGCAGAATTGTTGCGTTCAGCGCAAAGCTGGCCAAAAAAACGCCCAAATAACCATACGCGCCGATTGTCTGTATCGTATCTCGGTGTATAAACATAATAACGCTTGCCAAAACCGCTGTTACTACCAGCGCCACACTTAATATCTTTGTAAGTTTAATTTTACCAGTTTTCATATAAATAATTTTTATTGTTTATCGGTGAGTTTTGTATCATTCTGTCAATAGACAGAATGATGATACCATGGTATCATCAAAAAAATTTTGATTTTTTTACAAAAAAAACAGCGCCACCAGCACGGTGCCGTTTTAAAACAAATGTTCTCCCCCACTCAGCAACAGCTTAGGAGGGAGAAATTATCGCACCCGCAAAAGGAACTACATAAATGACGCACAGCAGCAGCCCTACCCCCGAGCAAATACTAAAGCAATACTACGGGTACGAGACGTTTCGCCGGGGGCAGGGCGACCTTGTCAATAATATTTTGCAGGGGCGTGACGCGCTCGGCATTATGCCAACAGGCGCGGGCAAGTCGATTTGCTATCAAATCCCGGCAATGCTTTTCGGCGGCGTAACGCTTGTCGTCTCGCCGCTGATCTCGCTTATGCGCGACCAGGTGCAGGCGCTCTCGGCAAGCGGCATTCCCGCGGCATACATAAACTCCTCGCTCACACAAAAGCAAACGTCAGCCGCGCTTTCAAACGCGCGGCAGGGCAAGTATAAGCTCATCTATATCGCGCCGGAGCGTCTTCTCGCGCCGTCCACTCTTGAGCTGACGCGCGCGGTTGATGTCTCGATGGTCGCAATCGACGAGGCGCACTGCATATCGCAGTGGGGGCATGATTTCCGCGTGAGCTATCTCGACATTCCCGCGTTTATCGAAAGTCTGCCAAAGCGCCCGATAGTCGCGTGCTTTACGGCGACGGCGACGGAGCGCGTGCGGGACGATATTCTGCGCACGCTGAACCTCACAGAGCCGTTTATGATAACAACGGGGTTCGACCGTCCGAATTTGTATTTTGAAGTGCGGCACCCGTCCAATAAATACGACGAGCTTGCGCAGTACCTCAAAAAAACCGAGGGCGCGGGCATTGTCTACTGCTCCACCCGAAAGGAGGTTGAGTCCGTAACGGAAAAGCTCCAGGCGGACGGCTTTTCGGCGTCGCGGTATCACGCGGGACTTTCAGACAAGGAGCGCGGTCAGGCGCAGGACGATTTTTTGTACGACAGAACAGACATAATCATCGCGACAAACGCGTTTGGCATGGGAATCGACAAGCCGAACGTGCGCTACGTCGTGCACTATAACATGCCGCAAAACCTTGAGGAATACTATCAGCAGGCGGGACGCGCGGGGCGCGACGGTATGCCGGCCGACTGCATTTTGTTTTTCGCCAGAAAGGACATTGCAACGGCGCTGTTTCTGATAAATCAGTCTGATAATCAGGACGAAATAAAGCGCGCAAAGCAACTGCTGAACCAAATGGAGGGCTACTGCCAAACCGGGGGCTGCCTGCGCACGTATTTTCTGAACTATTTCGGCGAGAGCGCCGAGGCTCCGTGCGGCAACTGCGGCAGCTGCAACGGCAGCTTTGAGGAAACGGACGCGACGATAGACGCACAAAAGCTGTTGTCTTGCGTAATGCGCATAAACAGGCAAAACCGCAGCTTCGGGTTCACCGTAATATCAAAAATCCTGCGAGGAAGTGCGGACGAGAGCATACGTCAGCGGGAGCTTGACAAGCTGCCGACCTTCGGCGCAATGCGCGGCACGGAAGCCGCGTATATACGCAGGCTCTTTGACAAGCTCGTGTCAAAAGAAATGCTCGCCGTAAGCGGCGACGAGTATATGACAGTCACCGCAACGTCAAAGGCAAACGCCGTGCTGTTTTCCGGAGAAAAAGTGCTCATAAGGGCAATCGCGGACACAGAAAAAACCGGCCGAAAATCCTCGCGGACTATGCCGGTTTACGGCGTTGCGGAGCCGCTGCTCGCCAACCTAAAAAAATTGCGCCGCGCGATTGCGGACGAGCAGGGCGTACCCGCGTTCGTCATCTTCAGTGACGCAACGCTTGTTGACATGGCGCAAAAACGCCCGAAAACGCTGTTCGATATGCTCAGCGTCAGCGGTGTCGGCGCGGTCAAATGCCAGCGGTACGGCGAAAGGTTTTTACAGGTGCTGCTCGCGTATCGCGACGACGCGCAGGTACTGGAAAAGCCGCCTGAGTTTACCGAAGCGGCTCTGTGCGAGGCAGTCGAGCTCTCAGACGAGCCGATACCGGTTTCGCGCGTTACAGACAGCATAAACGCAGTGCTGGTGCGATATGGCATTCGCAAGCTATCCGCCCCGACAATGAATAAGCTGCTTATCGCGGCAGGCTATCTGGAGACTGTGCAGAACAGCAAGCTTCCAACCGAGCGCGGCCGCGAGGCTGGTCTTACGTCAATTGAACGCACCACCGATTACGGAACCTATATGCAATGCATCTTCCCGCGTCAGGCTCAGGCAGTCTGCGTCGAACTTGCGGCAAAATACTGCGCAGAACAGCTGTAATCAATCCCGAACGAACAAATATTTTCGTGTATATTCTGTAGTCAATTAACTTGAAAAACGGCTCGGCTTTACGGTCTATTTCCCGCATTGCTGTGTCGTCGTCCTTGCCGGGTTACGACACGCCCGCGTCCTCCTCCTGGCAATGCAAAAAATATCCTCGCAAATCCAAACCGCTTTTCAAGTTAATTGACTATAAAAACTTCTTAGCCGAAGGCCGCTTTTACAAGCGCTACAGCTTTTGCGGCCCCGCAATTACCTCGCGTCCGACGAACAGCGTTCCGTCCGGGCGCGTTTTGTTTTTCCACGATACAAGCTTAATCTCTCCGCCGATAAGCTCAATTGCGCTTATCTGGTTCGGGTGAGTGCAGCAGCCGTCGTTGTAATACGGCGGCTCTCCCGGATTTTCCGGAAAGCAGGGCCTGTGCGTGTGCCCGGCGATCATCGTAATTTGGTGCTCCTGCGCCCAGTCCATAAGGTTCTTTTCGGTTTTAATCTTAGACTTGTTGTTGACCTTTGCCGTACCGGGCGCCTTTATCCCGACAGCCTGTAAGGGCCCCCAGAAATACCGCACCAAAAACCGTGAAAGCCGCCAAAGCTGGTCGTTGAAAAAGTCCCCCTGATGTCCGTGCAGCAGGAGTATTTCCCGTTCCTCCTCCCCTGCCTCGCCGTACTTTAGAAGAACGCTCTCAAGCGGCGTTATTCCCGGAAAAAGCGCACAGGCGCAGGTCGCAGGGATGTTGTAGTAGGAGGAGAGCATTTCCGGGCGGAGCTTTTTTTCAACGTCGTGGTTGCCGTAAAGCATCATAAACCGCCCGTCTATCCACAGGCGGCGCAGGAGCGTAAAAACCTCGCTGTGCGCCGCCGTAATTTCCGAAAAGCGGCGATTTTCCCAAAGCTCGTCGCCGTCGCCCAGCTCGATGTAGGTGTACCCGTTCCGCGCATAGTACCGCAAGGCCGCGAGGTACGAGTTCTCGTTTCCGAGAAAGTTGTCCGCCCATCCGCCGTAGCCGCGATGACAGTCGCTTATCACCACAATGCGCGAGAATTCGTTGATATTAACTTCTTTTGCGTTTTTGTACGCTCGTTCTATGTGGTTCATTTTTTGTACCGTTATTTGGGGATAGTGTTTCGCTAGCCTCTGGATTGTGCTTGTTGCCGGAGGGCGCGGATGTATTGGCGTCCGAGCCCGGCTTTTGCCGGTGGTGCATGGGGTAAGGTACGCGCTGCCGCTGCTGTGCACTTGCGGCGGTGCTTGGTGTTCTTTAATACTCAAAACTCACGGCGAGAACGAAGTGTTCTCTGTTT
>JAISTA010000064.1 GCA_031272845.1 Oscillospiraceae bacterium | reverse complement strand
TTCCGTGCGGCGTCGCGCTGTCGTAATACGCAACGTCGCCTGTGTGCAGCGTCTCGATATGGTCGCCTATGCGCAGCTTGAGCGTGCCGGAAAGCACAATGTCAATCTCCTGACCGGGGTGGGTTGTAACCTCAATTTCACGATCCTGCAAAATCGGGTCATATATCGCAGTCACGTAGAGCGGCTCGGTCGTGCGGCCGACAAACGAGTGCGCAAGCGCGTAATACACCATATTGTGCGCGCGGTCAATTCGCTGACCCTCCCCGCTTCTTGTGATAACGTAGCTCGTAAGGCGCGGGGCCGCGCCCTCAATAAGGTCGGTTACATCTACGCCGAAAATTGCCGCGCACTTGTATAATAGCGCGAAGGTAATGTCCGCCCTGCCGTCCTCGCAGGCGGTATAGGCAGATTCTGAAATTTCAAGGCGCTCCGCCATTTCCGGCCGTGAGATTCCCTTAATCTCGCGCAGGTCTTTAATGCGAAGCGCAATTTCCTGCAATTTTTCGTCAAATTGAAGCATTTCCATAGTGCTGCTGATGTTCCTTTACGTTGTAATGTATGTCTTCACGCAAAAAGCAATAAAATTATTATACCGTGTTTTCAGAAATTTGCAAGCGGTTTTTTCACCGGGGACGGCGGAGTGTGTGATGTGCAGATAAAGGTTTTCGGCGTGAATCGGAGGAGCAGGTTTATTAAACCACCTGCAGGCATGCATGAAACAGCGCACACCTCTTTTTACAAAAAATACGATTTGCTTTTTTCAAAAATTTGTGCTATAATAATTTTATAGATTAGGCTATGCTTATAGTCAGCCGGCTTGACTATATCGTGCCGTTAAATTTAACCGCTTCAGGAGGAAACCCCGTTCGGGATACATTATATATATGAAAAAATTTCGTTCATTTACATTCGTCTTTCTTTTAATAACGCTGGCATTTGTGCTGTTTGCGTGCACAGTGCCGGAATCAGGCACGTCGCCCGAGCCGGACGGCTCCGCTCCGCCGGCAACTGACGACGGGTCTATAGCATCATCAATGCCGCCGGCGGGGCCGACGGCTTCGTCCATGCCGCCGACGGAAGCAAAGTATTACAATATGCTGACAGGCGAGCCCATTTTGCTGCCGGACGCTGAGGCGCTTGCGGCGCAGAACCGCCGTCCCACAGCCGTTATGGTTAACAATATTCAAGGCTCGCTTCCGCAGAGCGGGATAACCGCCGCCGATGTTATTTTTGAGGCGGACGTTGAGGGCTGCACGCGTCTTCTCGCTGTGTTTCAGGACATTTCCGCTGTCAAAAAAATCGGAAGTGTGCGCAGCGCGCGGCACTATTACATAGAGCTGGCCGACTCGCTGGACGCGGTGTACATCCACGCGGGCTGGTCGCCTAGAGCGATGTCTATTCTGAACAAAAGAACAGACTATATCAACGGACTCAAGGGCTCCGGGGCGGACGGCGCGTTTTACCGCGACCCGGATCGTTACAACAAGGGCTGGAAAACCGAGTACACGCTGTTTCTTGACGGCGGCAAGCTCTGGACTTATCTCACGACGAAAACACAGATCCGTTCGACTGCGGCGGCGGATTATAAGGCTCCGTGGAGCTTTGTGGCAGACGGTACGCCGGCCGGCGGAAAGGACGCAAAAACCGTAACGACAAAATCCAAATACAAAACCGGAACCTTCGAATACGACGACGCAACAAAAACCTATTTGGCGAGCCAATACAACAAGCCCTGGGTCGACGAGGCCGCCGGAAACAAACAGCTTGCCTTTACAAACCTGATCGTCATTAAAACAAAGGTCGGTATGCTCACGGGAGCGGACGGCGGTTCGGGCCGTTTGGACATAAACACAACGCAGGGCGGCTCAGGCTACTTCTTCTGCGGCGGCAAGTCTATTGAGATAAAATGGAGCCGCGCAAGCCAAACCTCGCCGTTTGTGTTTACGACAACAGACGGCAAAGTGATTTCACTCGGCGTCGGCAAAACATATATCGGAATTATTCCTGAGAACGGAACAGTAGAATACAAGTAAAACGCGGCGGCGCGGCGCGCAACCGGCAAGCGCCCGGCTCTTATATAAAGCAAAAACGGAAGATAAATGGCAAAGAATAATATGTACACGCGGGAAGATATACTCTTTCCCGAACAGACAATCATAGTCTCAAACCTCGAGTCTGAGATGACCACGTCCTATATCGACTACGCGATGAGCGTAATCGTAGGCCGCGCCCTGCCTGACGTGCGGGACGGCTTAAAGCCCGTGCACCGCAGGATTCTGTACTCAATGTATGAGGACAACCTGACGCACGATAAGCCCTTCCGCAAATCGGCGACCGCCGTCGGCAACGTGCTCGGTAGGTATCACCCGCACGGAGACGCTTCTGTTTACGACGCGCTTGTGCGCTTGGCGCAGGACTTTACAATGTCGCAGGTGCTGATTGACGGACACGGAAACTTCGGCTCCGCCGACAACGACCCCGCCGCAGCTTACCGATACACAGAGGCGCGTCTTTCACGGCTTGCGGACGAGATGTGCCGCGACATTGACAAGGACACGGTTGACTGGGACCCGAACTTTGACGAGACGCGCAAGGAACCGCGCGTTATGCCGTCGCGCTACCCGAACCTGCTTGTAAACGGCTCCTCGGGAATCGCGGTCGGCATGTCAACCGAAATTCCGCCTCACAACCTGACGGAGGTCATCAACGCCGTTATCGCGCAGATGGATAACCCCGATATTTCCGTTTCGGAGCTTATGGAAATAATGCCCGCGCCGGACTTTCCGACAGGCGGCATTATAATCGGCACGTCGGGCATCCGCCGCGCTTATACAACGGGCGAGGGCTCGCTTAAGCTGCGCAGCCGCGTTGAGTTTGAGGAATTCGGGCAGGGACGCACTAGGATTGTAATAGTCGAGCTGCCGTATCAGCAGACGCGAAAGGCGCTGCTTGAAAAAATCGGACAGCTCGTGCAGGAAAAGCGGCTTGAGGGCATTTCGGCCGCGAGAGACGAGACGGACAAGGGCGGCACAAGAATCGTAATTGAGCTAAAGCGCGACGCGAACCGTGAGGTTATCTTAAATCAGCTGTTTAAGCTCACGAGAATGCAAATCTCGGTTTCAATACGTATGCTCGCGCTTGTGGACAACCAGACGCAGCCGAAGATTCTGCCGCTTAAGGTTATGATTTCGGAGTACATCAAGCACCAGCTTGAGGTTGTGCGCCGCCGCACGGAGTTCGACAAAAGAAAGGCCGAGGAGCGGGCGCATCTGCTTGAGGGACTGCGTATAGCGTGCGACAATATCGACGAAATCATACGCATAATCCGTGAGAGCTACAATGACGCGAAGGAGCGCCTGATGGAGCGGTTTTCGCTGTCTGAAACGCAGGCGACAGCTATTCTTGAAATGCAGCTTCGCCGTTTGCAGGGCTTAGAGCGCGAAAAAATTGAAACTGAATACAACGAGCTGCTTGTAAAGATTGCGTACTACACGGAACTTTTGGCAAGTCCGGAGCGTCTGCGCGGCGTTATCACCGAGGAGATGACGCAGGTGCGCGACAAGTATAAGTCCGTGCGCCACACCGAGATACAAGCGGACGACGAGGAGCTTGAGGACGAGGATCTTATCGAGGAGCAGACCGTTGTTTACACGCTCACGCATGAGGGCTACATAAAGCGCCTCGCAACGAGCGAGTACGCGGCGCAAAAGCGCGGCGGACGCGGCAAAAAGTCGATCTCCACGCGTGAGGGAGATTTTCCCGAGACTATTCTCACGGCCTCGACGCATACCGACATTTTCTTTTTCACAAACACAGGCCGCGTTCTGTCCCGGCGCGGACACACGATTCAGTCAAGCGGCAGAACGGCAAAGGGGCAGCATATCAACAATGTCTTGACAATGCTGCCGGGTGAGCGCATAACCGCAATGATTGACGGAGGTGCGGCAAGCGACGAGACGGCTGAAAAATACTATGTGTTTATCAGCAAGAACGGCGTTACGAAAAGAATCCTCGCCTCTGACCTCAAGAGCCACAACAGAAACGGCAAAAAGGCGATTTTGCTCGCGGACGACGACGAGCTTGTCTCCGTGCTTGAAACGGACGGCACCGGCAGCATAATTATCGCGACGGGACGCGGCAAGGCGATTCGTTTCCCGGAAAGCGTGCTGCGTATATCGGGGCGC